>CANCAR010000030.1 GCA_947374125.1 Hyphomicrobiales bacterium
AACGATTGACGACTTCCGTGGCTTGGCGCTGCCAAAATTCACCGAATGGCAGTATCTCAACCTCAATTATGTGGTGAAAGCCGCGATTGATCAGGATTTATGCATCTCCTGCGGCCGCTGCCATCAGGTCTGCGAAGATACATCGCACCAAGCGATTACGAATATGGTCGACGGTAAACGCAAATTCGAGGTGAAGGACGAGGAATGCGTCGGGTGCAATCTCTGCGCCCTCGTTTGCCCGGTCGAGCAATGCATTACGATGGTGCCGCAGACTAAGGGAACCGATCCACGCACCGGCTTTGCCTATGACCGGCCTTACGCCAATTGGACGACGCATCCGAATAATCCGGGGGCGAAAGCGGCGGAGTAATCGCGTTAATCGCCCACTCGAGCGATGCCCTCTTCGCCATCGTCGCGGTGCCAGAACACTTTGTCACCGCCTAAAGCTTCAAGCGTGAAACAAAATATGCGGCCATTGTACCATTGCGTCCATTGCTGACAGAGGCGGTTTTCCTCAACCCACCATTTGCCATTATCGGTTGGGGCCAGAAAGCGTCCAAGGCCCGCAGCCTCGCCCGAGCCATCAACATAGCCGTCAGCGCGGTAATAAAGCGGTATTTCACCACCCAGCGGAACGGCCAAATAGATGCGTTTGCCGCTCACAAAGGGCATGATCTGACGACCTTCAAGCCATTCCCCTTGGCTGGTGCCCTGACTGGCCAGAACCTCCTCGGATAAGAGAGCGGCTAGGAAAACGATAAAGACTATTCTGCCGACCCACGACAGAGCGGTACGATAGAACCGATCGACCCAGACAGACGTAATCCCTCTACGGTCAAGCATGGCCCCATCCCTTCAAATTGGGTTCCTAACGGTTATAATACGACCCTTCATTTGCATCGGACTATCCGAATGACTGCTATCCTTTCCTCCCCGTCTGTTCGCCTTGCCGCCAATTTTCTGTTGTTTCAGCTGGCCTGGTTTGCCGCTGTGATCGGGGGTGCGGCGGACAGACCGTTGATCGCCTGCGTGCCAGCGCTTGGCGTCTGCCTCCTGCACCTATGGCTAAATCGGACAAAATGGCGAAGCGAATTTGTGACTATTCTGGCCGTCACAGCCCTTGGCCTAGCGCTTGAGACGGTCTTTATCCATGCGCCAGCGCTGCTGTATCATGGAATGGCGACGGGTGATTTTTTCCCGCCCGTCTGGATTGTGGCGCTTTGGCTTGCCTTTGGAACACTCCCCCGTGGCAGCCTTGGATGGCTGTCCGGCCGCGTCTTCTGGCAGATCGGGCTCGGCGCCGTGTTCGGCCCGCTCAGCTATCTCGCCGGCGGCAGACTTGGCGCGGCTGAGTTGGTCGAGCCTGTGAGCATGTCGCTCATCGTTATTGGATTGGGATGGGGCGTGTTGATGCCTGCGATTTTCGTGGTTTGCCGCTGGATTGACTGCAGGAATGCGGGCCTCTGAAGTGCAAAGAGGATTTTAAATAACGGCGCAAATAAATGATTCTTGCAAATGCACCGAGAAATCTGCATAATATGCATTATATGAATAATAGGAATTATATGACTTATGAAAGTATCAACCGCTGAGTTCATAAAAAATTACGGGCTACTGGCGGACAAAGCATTGTCGGAGCCGGTAACGATTACAAAAAATGGGCGTGATCGTTTGGTCGTCTTATCGGCTGAGGAATTTGAGCGATTGACTCGGAGGGACCGGCGCGTAGTCAAGCTTGAGGACTTCACAGCCGAGGAAATCGATCTCATCGCCAAGACGGAAGTTCCTCCCGGTTACGCTCATCTCGACGCCGAACTAAAAGATTGGGTTCCGTGAGCTGGCCTACACCCCAGCCGGGGCTTGTCGTTCGTTATTCTTATTTATGGGAACGCGAGTCCCTCGAGGGACGTGACGAAGGCGTCAAAGACCGGCCTTGCGCAATTGTTCTCGTGGTGTTGCGCGAGGAATCTTCGCCACTTGTTCGCGTGTTGCCAATCACGCATTCCGCGCCAACCGATCCTGCGGATGCCCTTGAAATTCCTTTGATTACAAAGCAACGCATTGGGCTTGACACCGATCGATCTTGGGTCATTTTATCCGAGGCTAATGACTTTATTTGGCCGGGACCAGATTTGCGCCCTCTGACGTCCGGGGATTTGAACAGCGTTGCATATGGCATGTTGCCACCAACGTTTTTTCGGGTGCTTCGCGAAAGATTAATACAGCGCTGGCGATCGCGGCCAAGCAACGCAGTTAAACGATCCGAATAGCGAACGCCTTCATTTGTAAAGGTTGAAAATTATCGCGCATTCCGCTCGAAAGTGAAAATTTCATCGTCGACAATTTGGTCTTTAACCCCTCAAAACGCCCCTCAGTAACGTTTCGATCACCTGAGCCTTGGCCGTTTCAAACTGCGCCTCCGACAGCGGTTGGCCCCTATTCAGCGCCACCATCTGCCCTTCGAAATCGGCGTAATGCTGGGTTGTGGCCCAGATCAGATAAAAGAAATAGCGCGGCTCCATGGGCACGAGTTTGCCCTCGCTGATCCATCGCCTGACAATCGCTTCGCGGGAATTGAGCCAGTCAACAAGCGTGGTTTCTAAAAAATCGCCGATCACGGGTGCGCCGCGTAAAATCTCGCTGGCCCAGATGCGGGAACCGATGGGATCGGCCCGCGCCATATCCATTTTCGCGCCGATATAGGTCGCAATTGCCCCGGCCGGATCGGCGGTTTCATCAAACGAGGATGCCGCCTCAAGCCAAGCCGTCAGAACATCCTCGGTGACCGCGCGGTATAGGGCCTCTTTGGTCGGAAAATAATAATGCAGATTGGCTTTCGGGATCCCTGCGCGCTTTGCAATTTCGGCAGTGGTTGCGCCTTTAAAGCCATATTCGGCAAAAACCGCTCGCGCCGCGTCGAAAATGGCCCGTTCCCGACCTTCTCGGGTGGATAAGCGGGACGAACGGGGTGCTGTTTCTGCCGTCATTTCCACCGGTTTCCTCGCCGCCACCTGATCAATCCGTTTATTTTGTAAGGGGAGAATTGACCAATTGGTCAAACTTATCATAGCCTTCGGAAATATCCCGTTACAAGCCGGAGTTTGCAATGGCCGATCTCTCCAATCTTCGCATCGATAGCGCAAGGCTTTGGGACAGTTTGATGGAGATGGCCAAGATTGGCGGCACGCCAAAAGGCGGCTGTAAGCGCTTGACGCTCACCGATCTCGACAAGCAAGGCCGCGAGCTGTTCACCGCATGGTGCGACGCGGCGGGGTGCACCGTCTCCGTTGACCGCATGGGCAATATGTTTGCCCGCCGCCCCGGCACCGACAATGCGCTACCGCCTGTGATGATGGGCAGCCATCTCGATACGCAGCCAACAGGCGGCAAATTCGACGGCGTGCTCGGCGTGTTGGGCGCTTTGGAAGTCATCCGCTCGATGAATGATTTGAAGATCAAAACCAAGCATCCGGTTGAAGTCGCCAATTGGACCAATGAAGAAGGCTCGCGTTTTGCGCCTGCGATGGTTTCCTCCGGTGTGTTTGCGGGAGCCTATACGGAAGAATTCGCCTATTCGCGGCTGGACACTGAGGGCAAGTCGCTGGGTGATGAATTGAAGCGGATTGGCTATCAGGGCGATCTGCCGACGGGTGGCCGACCCATCCATGCGTTTTTCGAGCTGCATATTGAGCAAGGGCCCATCCTTGAGGCCGAAAACATGGATGTCGGCGTTGTCACCCATGGCCAAGGTCAGCGCTGGTACGAGATCAAGCTCACGGGGTTTGAGAGCCATGCGGGCTCAACCCCTATGCCACGCCGCAAGGATGCGTTGCTCGGTGCGGCCCGCATTGTTGAGCTTGTCAATTCCATTGGCCTCACCCACGCGCCTTTAGCCGTTGCAACTGTTGGGATGCTCAACCCCTACCCGAATTCGCGCAATGTAATCCCCGGCGAAGTATTTATGACGGTGGATTTTAGACATCCCGAAGAGCCTACACTTGTCGCCATGGATAAAGCCTTGGCCGAGGGCGTGAAGGCGATTTCGGAGAAAATTGGCCTCACTTTCGAGATCAAGGAAGTGTTCAATTACAAACCCGTCGCCTTCGATAAAGGCTGCGTTGAAGCTGTGCGCCGCGCCGCCCAGCATTTCGGCTATTCGCATCGGGATATCGTTTCAGGGGCCGGGCATGACGCGTGTTATCTGGCGAGCGTGGCACCGACCTCGATGATCTTCACGCCATGTGTGGACGGGATCAGCCACAATGAGGCGGAAGATATTTCGGAGGCTTGGGCGAGCATGGGCACCAATGTGCTGATGCATGCCGTGCTTGAAAAGGCAGAGATTGTCGGCTGACTTAGGCTTAGGAGAAATAGCATGTCCACTTTGATCAAAGGCGGCACGATTGTTACCGCTGACCGGAGCTTCAAGGCCGATGTTCTGATTGAGGGCGAAAGCATTACCGCGATCGGCACGGGGCTTTCTGGCGATACGGTGATTGACGCGACAGGCACTTACATTATGCCCGGCGGCATTGACCCGCATACGCATCTCGATATGCCGTTTATGGGGACGAATTCCACCGATGATTATGAAAGCGGCACCAAGGCTGCGCTTTCAGGCGGCACCACCATGGTGGTGGATTTCTGCATTCCCGGTAACGGACAACGTTTGATGGATGCGTGGAAGGATTGGGATGTCCGCGCGTCAAAAGCCGCCACCGACTATTCCTATCATATGTGCGTGACCTATTGGAACGATCAGGTCCGCGAGGATATGGCGGAGGTGGTCAAGCATGGCGTGACCACGTTTAAGCATTTCATGGCCTATAAAGGCGCGTTGATGATCAATGATGACGAGATGTTCTCATCGTTCCAACGCTGCGCCGAATTGGGTGCGATGCCGCTTGTTCATGCCGAGAATGGCGATATCGTCGCCGCACTGCAAAAGAAACTGCTGGCTAAAGGCATAACGGGTCCTGAAGGACACGCCTATTCTCGCCCGCCGGAAGTGGAAGGCGAAGCCGCCAACCGCGCGATTATGTTGGCGGATGCGGCAGGTGTCCCGCTTTATATCGTGCATGTGTCCTCGATTCCAGCACATGAGGCGGTGGCCCGCGCCCGCGCGCTCGGCAAACGCGTCTATGGCGAGCCCTTGGTGCAGCATCTCGTCTTGGACGAGAGCGAATATATGAACAAAGATTGGGCGCACGCCGCACGCCGCGTGATGTCACCGCCCTTCCGCGACAAGAAAAACCAGGATGATTTGTGGAACGGCCTACGCTCAGGCTCGCTGCAAGTGGTGGCGACCGATCATTGCGCCTTCACCACCAAGCAGAAGGAAATTGGGCTCAACGATTTCACGAAAATTCCCAATGGTACCGGCGGGCTTGAAGACCGTATGCCCGTGCTCTGGACGCATGGCGTTGGCACGGGCCGCATGACGATGAATGAATTCGTCGCCGTTACCTCGACCAATATCGCCAAAATCCTCAATCTTTACCCCAAGAAGGGCGCAATTGCGGTGGGTGCCGACGCCGATATCGTGATCTGGGATCCGGAAGCGACCAAGACGGTGAGCGCTACTACTCAAGTATCCGCCATCGATTACAATGTGTTTGAGGGGCAGAAGCTCAAGGGCCTTCCCCGCATGACGCTGTCGCGCGGCGAGGTCGTGTATGAGGGCGGCAAAGTGACAGCCAAAACGGGGCGTGGAAAATTTGTGGCGCGTCAGCCTTTCCCTGCGGAATCAAAGGCGCTCGCAACCTGGAAAGAACTAACCCAGCCGAAGAAAGTCGCCCGATAAATGGCTCAATCTGGCAGCGCGTCACCCGTCATTGAAACATCTGACCTCTCTCTCACTTTTGAGACGGGCGATGGACCGGTGCATGCGCTGTCTGAAGTATCGCTGACGATTAACAAAGGCGAATTTGTTTCGCTGATCGGACCCTCGGGCTGCGGCAAGACGACTTTGTTGCGCGTGATTGCCGATTTGGAGCAGCCAACCGACGGCACCATCAGCATCAATGGCATGAGCCCCCACGAAGCACGGCTTAAGCGCGCTTATGGCTATGTGTTTCAGGCGCCTGCGCTTTATCCTTGGCGCACTATTGGCAAGAATATCGCGCTTCCGCTTGAAATTATGGGGTTTTCAAAAGAGGAACGCGCGGAACGCGTGCGCAAAGGGCTTGAACTTGTCCAATTGACCGGTTTTGAGAAGAAGTTTCCTTGGCAGCTCTCGGGTGGCATGCAGCAACGCGCTTCGATTGCGCGAGCTTTATCGTTCGATCCCGACCTTTTGCTGATGGATGAACCCTTCGGTGCGTTGGACGAAATCGTCCGCGACAAGCTGAACGAGCAAGTGTTGCGGCTGTGGGAAAAGACGCAGAAAACGGTGGTCTTTGTCACCCATTCGATTCCTGAGGCGGTGTTTTTGTCGACAAAGATCGTCGTCATGTCGCCACGTCCCGGTAAAATCCATGATGTCATTGAGTGCCATTTTCCGCGTGATCGCACGCTGGATATTCGCGAGACGTCGGAATTTATCGATGTCGCCAATCGCGTGCGGCAAGGTCTACGCGAGGGGCACTCTTATGTCGATTGAACGGGGCGCGCCATGCTGACATCCCTCTGGCAGGGCAAAACACTGCCGGTGCTCGCGGTTTGTGCGGCACTCGCGGTGCTTTGGTATGCCGGATCGATTTGGCTCAATGCCGATATGCAGCGCGATGCGTTCGCCAATGCCGGGCGGACCGATTATAGCTTCACCGATCTTGTGGCAGGCACATGGTCGCAAGAGCGGCCTAAATTGCCAACGCCGGGGCAAATTCTGGTTGAGCTCAACAAGACCGTGATCGATACCGCGCCTACCTCCAAACGCAGTCTTGTTTATCATGGCTCAGTAACGGTTTCGGCCACTTTACTGGGGTTTCTCATTGGCTCGATCTTGGGCATGGGGCTTGCGGTTTTGGTTGTGCATGTCAAAAGCCTTGATCGCAGCCTGATGCCTTGGGTCGTCGCCTCGCAGACGATCCCGATCATCGCACTGGCTCCGATGGTCGTTGTGATCATGAACCAGTTCGACGTGACGGGGCTGATCCCCAAGGCAATTATTGCGGCCTATCTGTCGTTTTTTCCGGTGACCGTGGGCATGGTGAAGGGGTTGCGCTCGCCCGATCCTTTGCAGCTTGATCTGATGCGGACCTATTCGGCCAACCGGCTTCAAACCTTTCTGAAATTGCGCGTTCCGGCTTCCATTCCCTTTCTTTTTGCCAGCCTGAAAGTGGCCGTAGCCGCCAGCCTTGTGGGCACGGTGGTGGCTGAATTGACGAAAAGCGAAGATGGCGGTTTTGGTGCGCGTTTATTGGCAGGCTCCTATTACGGTCAGACGATCCAGATTTGGGCGGCCTTGTTTGCGGCAGCCGCCTGCGCTTGGGTGCTGGTTTCTCTTGTGGGTCTAGCTGATCGCGTCGTGACGCGGGCTATGGGGGCGCGGCCATGACGTTTCACCGCCCGCTTGTGATGCTCGCTGGTGCGCTTTCGGTTTTTGCGGCGGTAAGCCCCATGGATTTGGGCGTCGACGGACTGGCGATGGGCGATTATCTTTGGACGCGAATGGTGTTCGGCATTCTGGGCGTCACCGCCTTGCGCGACAGCCAAGATACGCCGCAACCGGCGAATGCCGCGTGGAATATACCCTTTGCGACCCTTTTGGCGGCTTTTGAAATTGTCATGGCCGCGCACCATGAAGGCCCGCGTGGCTGGGGGTTTTTCTGCGGCGTTGGTGCGGTATGGCTCGCCGCTTGGCGGTCCGTCGATGTCATCATTGCTCGAACACCTTCTCAGGGTAACCGCGCGCGGTTCTTTCGTTTGCTTGTGCCGGTTATTTTTGGGGCAACCCTATTGGTGATTTGGGAGACGCTGACGCTGTCGTTAAACGTACCGAAGGTCATTTTACCAACGCCTTCGGCGATTTTTCTTAGACTTGCGACATCGGTTCCAACGCTTGCCGCCGATTTTGTTCAAACCGCGCAGGGCATTATCGCGGGCTATCTGATCGGCTGCGGGGCGGGGTTTCTGGTCGCGATCCTGATCGACCGCGTGCCGTTCTTGCAGCGCGGATTGCTCCCGCTTGGCAATCTCGTGTCGGCGCTACCGATTGTCGGGGTAGCCCCCATTATGGTGATGTGGTTCGGTTTTGATTGGCAATCCAAAGCTGCCGTTGTGGTGATTATGACGTTTTTCCCCATGCTCGTGAACACGGTGGCGGGGCTCGGCGCTGCTGGCCGCATGGAGCTTGATCTGATGAAAACTTATGCGGCGAGCTACCCGCAAACGCTGCTGGCGCTCCGTTTACCCGCTGCCTTGCCGTTTATTTTCAACGGGCTCAAAATCAACTCAACGCTCGCTTTGATTGGCGCGATTGTTGCCGAATTCTTTGGCACGCCGATCGTAGGCATGGGTTTTAGGATCAATACCGAAGTCGGCCGCATGAACATCGATATGGTCTGGGCGACCATTGTTGTCGCGGGTGTGGCGGGGTCATTGTTTTATGGTTTGCTCGCGCTCATCGAGCGTCGGGCCACGTTCTGGCATGCTTCCTATCGTCAGGGAGTGATGTGAAGCCAATTCGAAAATTTCTTGTTCTCTGAGCAAAAAAGAAATTTTCGTTTTATCAAGCGCCTGATGCGGTAGCATCCAAGGCGATTGGGGTAAGAAGGGCGAGAGCCCGTTACAAAGGGGAGAGTGGGAATGCGGAAGATTGTACTCGGAATGATGGCCTTAGCAGGCCTTGGCGTTGCCTCGGCGCATGCCGCCGACAAGGTAACGCTGCAACTAAAATGGGTCACGCAAGCGCAGTTTGCGGGCTATTATGTCGCCAAGGATAAAGGCTTCTACAAGGACGCTGGCCTTGACGTCTCGATCAAGCCGGGCGGCCCTGACGTGGCTCCGCCACAGGTGCTCGCAGGCGGCGGCGCCGACGTGGTTGTCGACTGGATGCCATCGGCTCTCGCGACCCGCGAAAAGGGTGTGCCATTGGTCAATATCGCCCAGCCGTTCAAGCGTTCCGGCATGATGCTGACCTGCCGCGCCGAAACCGGCATCAAGGCACCGGCTGATCTGAAGGGACGCACGCTCGGCGTCTGGTTCTACGGCAATGAATATCCGTTCCTCAGCTGGATGTCGAAGCTCGGTCTCAAGACCGATGGTTCCGCAGGTGGCGTGAAGGTGCTGAAGCAGGGCTTCAACGTCGATCCATTGCTCCAGAAGCAGGCGGATTGCGTATCGACCATGACCTACAACGAATATTGGCAGGTCATTGACGGCGGCATCCCTGCCGACAAGCTGGTCGTGTTCAAATACGAAGATCAGGGCGTCGCCACGATGGAAGACGGCCTCTATGTGATGGAAGACAAGCTGAAGGATCCGGCTTTCGTCGAGAAGATGGCGAAGTTCGTTTCGGCCTCGATGAAGGGCTGGGAATGGGCGCGCAAGAACCCGAAGGAAGCTGCCAAGATCGTGCTCGACAATGACGCCTCCGGCGCACAGACGGAAAAGCACCAAATCCGCATGATGGACGAGATCAACAAGCTGACCGAAGGCTCCAACGGCAAGCTCGACCAGGCTGATTATCAGCGCACGGTCAAGACGCTGATGGGTGGCGGTTCCGATCCGGTCATCACGAAGGAGCCAGCGGGCGCGACCTCCGATGTCGTCATCGACAAGGCGCTTGCGATGAAGTGATTGCTTAACGGTGTTTGCAATGAGGTGAGAGTTTATTCCCTCACCTCAACGCATCAGCGTTTCAAACGATCAAAGCCGCGAGGGGGAACCTTCGCGGCTTTTTTGTTTCAGGGGGGATTACACCGTTTAAAGAACGGTGATAAAGTTATTGAGTATTATTCACTCGTTCTTTTCGTCGCAGTATTTTATATTGTTATCCTTATCCAAGCAAAGTTGAACTTCGCCTTGATTAAGGCTTTTATTTATTTCATCTGCGCATTTTTTATCAGGATCGTTAGACGCTATTTCAACGGAGAACGAATATAAAGTAGCGCTAAAAATTCCTGATTTAGAAAACAATGTAATTGATGATTCGTCAGCGAATTCCCAAACTAAAAATAACTCGTCAATCGATCCACGAGTATTTTCCCCGTATTTTTTTGAAAGATCACGTTTAATATTTTCAAGTCGGTTAATAGCGTCTGACTTTTTTAAACCAGTTTCAGCTGCTTCAATCATACAAACACCTGATGATTTAAAAGCAAACGCACGATATTGAGAAAAATAAGAACTGGGTGAAGGCGGAATTATATTATATTCGCCAATTTTAATATTCGAAATCGTCCATTTGGGATCAATTTCTTGTCCTATTTTTATTCCGAATGCTTCATTCACTGAAATGGAATTATCAAATTTTTTTTCTTTCGTGACCGCCATTCCGATCACGATGGAAATTAGGAGTATTGATGTTAGGACGATGATAAATTTATAGCTCTTTTTCAATGCCAAAATCCAAACCAAATTCCAATGCCATGTATAACAGCTACGGGAAAGAAAATTGCTCCCGCAACAAGGAAACCCCACATCTTCTCATTAAAGCAAGTGTATAAATGTTGGAACCATGCTGCGATAGAAACGAGCAATACAGATAAGCCTATTAAATTATTCATTATTATTCCCCCGATAGTTGACAGACGTAATTGTCGTCACGGGTTCACATTATCAATTTATCTTTTTATTTGTCTATATACGAATACTAGATGAATTAACCTTCTTCAATCAAAAGTTGCACTCAATTTTTAGTGGGTTCTCTGCAAGTTTAGAATCAAATCCCCTTCATCACCACCGCCCCCGCCCACATCCCCAAGCCGAACCATGTATGCGCGACGAGATTGAGCGCGCGGATTTTCCAGGGGTTCGGGCGTTTCGAGGCGGCCCAGCCTGCGCCCATGCCGGGTTGGAGCAGGAACCAGCCTGCGCCGACTGTGATCCATGCCAGCACAAGCGCGGGCAGAAGGGTTGGGTTGGCCGACCATTCCGGCCCGGCGATGAGGACGAGCGCGCCGCCATAGACGATGCCGGTGCCATAATGCGCGGCCCAGCCCGCCTCCTCCTCAAACCACCAGCCTTTTTCAAGGGCGATGTCTTTGTGAAACACAAAGCCGCGCGGCACCCATAAGAACCAGCGGCCAACAAGGCCCCAATTCGGCTTGGGTTGTCCGAAAAAGCGGTGAAGCACAAAAGCCCACACATCCATAGCGGCTGTTCCACAGACACCGATAAAGAGCGAGCGGAAGATAAATTCGTTGGTCATGATGGGTTCCGATGGCGCTTTTAGCGGGGCAGATTTAAAGCAAAAACGGCGATGTTGAGGAGCGAGGCAAACGAGACCCAAGCGGCATAAGGGAGCTGCGAAAGGCCCGCATTGCGGTCAATTTTGTAAAACAATCCCACCGTCGCATAAACCGAGAGATCCAGCGCCAGCACAACCGGCACCGCAAAACCCGGCTGATGCATCCCGAAAAACACCACAGGCCAAAGCGCGTTGAAAAAGAGCTGAACGCCAAAAACGCCGATCACGGGGAAAAACAACGACGTACCCCGCACTTTGCCAATCACCCGCCAGCACGCCCAGATCATGGTGAGATAAAGCAGCGTCCAAACCGGGCCAAAAAGCCAGTTGGGCGGGTTAAAGAACGGCTTTTCCAGCCCTTCATACCACGTCGCAATATTCGGAAGGGTGGATCGGCTGCCAATATAGCCTGCCGCAAAAACGAAGGCGGCGATGACGATCAAATCCACACTTCGCGCGCGCGACGGCAAGTTGCCTGACTTCAAACTGCGCTCTTCGTCCCGTTCCATATGGATTTCCCCTATTTTTTTACTTATGTTTTTCTGAATGAAACATAGCGTTACAGCGGTTTTCAGCTTCAACTTGACCAAAACAGGCTGCTTTTTAGCCCGATTATTGGCGCGACACATTAACGCCCTCGTGGCATCAGTGAGTCGTTGATCAGACGAATCAAATTCTCTGATCGTTGCACTTGCGTCAATCGTTCTCTGAAAGGCTTTGTAATGCGTCTCCTTCCTGCCTTCTTGCTTGTATCTGCCCTCTCCCTCCTTGCAGCGTCTTCCGGCTTCGCGGCCCCATCGAGCGCCCCGGCACTCATGGTCAATTCAGCGTCCACCCAGACGCTCGAAACCACCAAGGCCACCAAGTCGTTCATGGTTGCGCAAACGGAAGTGAAGAAAAAAGCCAAAAAGCCAAAAGCGAAAAAGAAGCCGAAGAAGAAGGCCTGAGCCCTTTTTCTTGCTCACCCGCTATGATCAACCGCATTTATAAACCAAGGCCCGGATTAAACTGGGCCTTGGTTTTTTGGATCAAGCCTTATCAGCCCGCATGTTTCGGCACCGCATAAGGCGACAGCTCACGCTGCAAAAACGCGCCGTCGGTCTTCTGGCCTGTGATTTTGCCCTCTTCCGCAACCACCTTGCCGCGTAACAGGGTCATAACCGGCCAGCCCGTTACCTTTAGGCCTTCATAGGGTGTATAATCGGCCCCGTGATGCATCAGCTCCTGCCGGATCGTTTCTTTCCGGTTCGGATCCCACAACACGATATCCGCATCAAAGCCCGGCGCTATTGAGCCCTTTTTCGGATACAGCCCATAGATTTTGGCGTGGTTGGTGGACGTTAGCGCCACAAACTCGTTGACCGTGATCCGGCCTTCCCCGACACCCTTGGAATAGAGAATCTGCATCCGGGTCTCGACGCCCGGTATACCGTTAGGCACCCATTTGAACGAGGTGCGGGCTTTCGGATTGAGCTTGCCTTGGGAGCCTTCATAGTAAAACGGGCAGTGATCAGATGAGAAAGTCTGGAAGACGCCGGAGCGTATGCCCTCCCAAATCGCCTCCCAATTCGCCTCATCGCGCGGCGGGGGCGAGCAAACATATTTGCCGCCGCTTTCATCCATGTTGAGACCCTTCATATCCTCAGCGGTGAGCGCGATATATTGCGGGCAGGTTTCGCCATAGATTTTGAGCCCCTTTTGCTGCGCCCAGCGGATTTGCTCCATCGGCTCACGGCCTGACACATGCACCACCATGATCGGCACATCGGTGAGTTCCGCATGGCTAATGGCGCGGTGGGTTGCCTCGCGCTCAACGGAGGAAGGGCGGGATACGGCGTGATAATAGGGCGCGGTTTTACCCGCGCGTTCGAGCTTTTCGGTCATAAAGCGGATCGCGTCATAGCCCTCGCAATGCACCATCACCAAGGCACCGCAGCCGCGCGCGCAATCAAATACTTCCAGCAATTGCCGGTCGTTCAACACCAAATCATCATAGGTCATAAAAACCTTGAACGAGGTGTAGCCATCTTGAACGAGTGCCGGCAGTTCCTGCTCCAACACGCTCGGCGTCGGGTCCGATATGATCAAATGAAACCCGTAATCGCAATATGATTGGCCATCGGCCTCTTTGTGGTAATCGGTTACACTCGCGCGCAACGAAGCACCTCGCGGCTGAAGCGCAAAGGGGATCACGGTGGTATTGCCACCGGCAATCGCTGAGCGGGTTCCGCTTTCAAACCCATCGGCCATCGCAGGGCCGCCAAAGGCGGGCTGGGCGAGGTGGACATGGCTATCAATGCCGCCCGGCATGACCAATAGACCCGATGCATCAATGATTTTTTTGCCGCCTTCGATCTTCTCGGCAACCGTAACAATCTTGCCGTTTCGGATTCCAACATCGGCCCTGACCGTATCGGCCGCCGTCACCACGGTGCCACCCCGGATCACACAATCATACTCGCTCATGCTCTTTAATCCTTTCAAAACCCCGTCATTCGCCGCCAAGAACCACCTAGAAGAGAACCACTTGGAAGGGAACGACCTTTGTAAAAACACAATCCTTTTCGCTGCCATCCTCATGGATCACCATGGCAAAACGACCCTCGCGATGCAGCGATGCCATCCCCGTGTGCCAAGTGTCGGGGCGGTAGCTGATCGCCAAACCTTGTGGAACGGTAAAAGCTGCAAGCGTTGCTGGATCGGGCCTGCCCTGCCCATCATCGCGGGCGACCACGACGACATAGTCCGTATCCGCCAAGGGAATGAAAACCTGAACGGAGAAGGGATGACGCTCCATCTCAGCCACATCGAACGGAAACGAAGCAGGCTGGGTCCGGATCAGGGCCAAATTGGATCGGGCTTCATCACGTGGATTATCGAGATCAACCGTAAAATTAAGCCTTGGATTGGCAAGAGAGGCGTCGAGGAGTGCGCCATAGGGCTCGTATGCCATCGCAGAGATAGGAATAGCCTTCACGATCCGCCGATTTACCACGATGATACCGCCCTGATGCGATGCACATGCCTTTGCCTAAATGTTTTTGGCAAACATGAAGCGTCATTCTGCTCGTAATCTTGCGTGTGTCGGTGGTGAGGTCAATAGGCCAAGCTTTGGCTTACGCCCCTTCAACGCGAACCTTTATTCACGATGAGGATAATTCCAACCGCATGGGCCTGTCCGAGTGTTTGTTTGATTGTGGTTGAAGGATGTCCGTGATACCGAGACGCAGCGTTTTTTGAGTGCGTAATATGAACGATGTCGGTATGCCGTCTTCGCCTGCCCTCCAAGCTTCGGTGAATGGCGCTCAAAGCTCTCACGCTCCCCAATCCCCACATCGAATGGCGTTTTGGGGTCTGGTTGTTGGCTCTCTCGGCGTTGTCTATGGCGATATCGGAACGAGCCCGCTTTACGTGTTTCGAACCGCGATTGCCTCGGCACGCGGCGGCGATATCGGGTTTGAAGAAAACGTCATCGGCATTTTATCGCTGATCCTCTGGACGCTGACGATCAGTGTGACGATCAAATATGTCTGTTTGATTTTACGCGCCGACAATAATGGCGAAGGCGGCACGCTTTCGCTGATGGCGCTGGCGCAACGGGCCATTGGGCGGCAGACTTTTATGGTTTTCGTTCTCGGCGTTTTGGGCGCAGCCTTGTTTGCGGGGGATGCCGTGATCACGCCCGCCATCTCCGTGTTATCGGCGGTGGAAGGGCTTAAATTCGTTTCACCGCAATTTACCAATTTCGTCTTGCCCTTGACGGTCATCATTCTGATTGCGCTGTTTGTCTTCCAAAGCAAAGGCACGGATACGGTTGGCAAATTGTTCGGGCCGATCATGATTGTGTGGTTTTTGACGCTGGCGATTGGCGGCGTTTCGCATATTGCCGATAGCCCAAAAATTCTGCTCGCGCTGAACCCAGGCTATGCGGCGACGTTTCTCTGGCACAAGGGTGCGCTGGGTATTCTGGTTCTGGGCTCGGTATTTCTGGCCGTCACGGGTGGCGAGGCGCTTTATGCCGACCTTGGCCATTTTCGGCGCGGCCCAATTCAAACGGCTTGGCTTGGCCTTGTTTTCCCATGCCTCGGCATCAACTATGTTGGCCAGGGCGCAATGCTGCTGTCGCACCCCGAAGCGGCATCCGATCCCTTCTTTCTCCTGTTTCCTAAATGGGCGACGCTTCCGATTGTTGTTCTCGCCACGCTTGCGACCATTATTGCCAGCCAAGCAACGATCACGGGGGCGTTCTCGCTTTTTCGCCAAGCGATTCAATTGCGGCTGTTGCCCCGTTTGGTCGTCAAGCAAACTTCGGCATCCAATCGGGGGCAGATTTACCTGCCGCAGATCAACTTTATCCTTTTAGCGGGGGTGTTGTTTCTGGTTCTCGCGTTTCGCTCATCCGACAACCTTGCCGCGGCCTATGGCGTGGCGGTGACGGGCACCGAGCTCGTAACAACCAGCCTGATGTTTATCGTCATCACGAAATACTGGAAACTTTCGACGCTGACGACCATCGTGATGCTGGTGCCGTTTTTCCTTCTCGAAATCGTGTTTTTATCCGCAAACCTCACGAAAATATTCGAAGGCGGCTATTTGCCGCTCACTTTCGCAGCCGTTCTTTGCTTCACCATGTGGACATGGATGCGGGGGACAAAAGTTCTCAGTGAAAAAATTCGAGCCGAAGACATGCCTTTGGACCTTTTCATGACGTCTGCGATGAAAAGCGAGATGAAAATGGCCAAAGGCACGGCGGTTTATCTCACCAGCAATCCAGGTCTTGCGCCAACGGCGATGCTGCATGTTGTGAAACATTTCAACGCGCTGCATCAGCAGAATGTGTTTTTGACCGTTTTAACCGCCGAGATTCCGCAGGTGGCCGATGCCGATCGCGTTCAATTGACCCGAATTAACGAGCATTTCAGCCATGCGGTCGTGAATTTTGGCTTTATGGAAGACCCAAACGTGCCGCTGGCGCTGAGCAAGGTCAAAGATGGCGATATCGATTTTACGACCATGAAAACCTCCTATGTGCTCTCGCGTCGCCGCATTAAACCGGCCATCGGCAGCGTGTTACCGCCTTGGCAGGACAATTTTTTCGTCAACCTAACCCGTGTCAGCGCCAATGCCGCCGATTATTTCCACATTCCCATCGATCAATCGGTCGAGATTGGGCATCAATATTTGGTGTAGGCGGGTCTATTTTGCGTTTTTCGAAAGCCAGTCTTTCATAAGAGCGACCTCGCTTTCCTGCGCTTTGATGACGTCTTCAGCCAGTTTGCGAATGGCGGGGTCTTTGCCAAAGGCCAGCACCGTTTTGGCCATATCAATCGCACCCTGATGATGCGGGATCATGCCACGGACAAAATCGGCATCGGCATTGCCGGAATATTCGATATCCATGTCCTTGTGCATTTTGTTCATCGCACCCGCATAGGCTTGGCTTGACGGACCCGTATCGCCTTTTGGTCCCATAGACTCCATCATTGCCGTTTGCGGCATTTGGCCATGTTGATGTGGTGTGCCGTTTTGCTGAGCAACGACGGCAATACCGCTTGCAGCCAGAACCGAAAACGCAACAGCGCCGATCAACATCCGCTTCATTGCCTCTTCCTTTTATTGAGTCCGACTCATTGGCTCGACATAAGACATACGGGCTTTGCGGCAATTATGCGACGCGTCACGCGGAACTGTCTGAGGCCGGTAGGGGGACAAAAAATCTCTCCCCCGGAAATAAAGGGAAACTATCTTAATTTAACAAGGCCAGCCTTATTTGGAGAGCCCGCACAGCCCACTGACTGACACGCCATTGGAGACTGGTTTGGTGCGAGATGAGGCGGCTTAAAGGCTTCTATTTGAACGGGAACCAGCAAAAAGGGTGGCGTACCGCAACCCCATGACGGACAAATCTTCGGAGGCTGAATTGGTACGAAAATAGGCGGTTTAACCGGCAAGATCCGGATCGGAATCAATTTAAAAGGAGGAGTACCACAGCCCCATGATGGGCAAACCATGGGAGGCCTGTCGGTTATTTGAATGGATGGAATAACGGGCTTTGGCTGGACCGTCTCGGCAAACGCTGACCCTGCAACGAATAGCCATAAAGCAGCCACCAAACACAAAAATACCCGTTTAAAAAACATCCAACGCACCCATAACTCTAAAAAGAGATTACGCATCATCCCTTAAAAAATGAAGCGAAACTTTTTCAGAAGATTGCAAAAGACCAGATCATTGCAAAAGACTTGGCGTGGGTAAGTTGAATGTATGAAGAACAGGGCTTTTTTGACCGAGCAGGGGAGCAGGTTAGGGTTAAGAAAACGAATTTTTCCGACCTGCCCGCCTACACCCAAGACGATGTTGCTCCCCGTGGCTGCGCCACGCGTAGCCCCATCGGGGCGAAGCGTGGTGGAGCCAGGCGGAATCGAACCGCCGACCTCTTGAATGCCATTCAAGCGCTCTCCCAACTGAGCTATGACCCCACGATGCACGCTGAACCGGGTTTGGGATCCGGCCCTCTTTGAACGCCCTAAAGCGCTCGCGACAGGGGGGTCTATAGCCCCCCAAGCCGTCCAACTCAAGCCCTCAGCTTAAATTTAAACCGAGAGTGAAACGAGGATTAGACTTCCTCGTCGTGTTCAATATCGCCGTCGATCAGATCAGCGACGTCATCATCGCCCTCTTCCTCTTCTTCGAGGAAGGTTTCATCAGCAATATCATCGTCCTCGATTTCGACATCGACATCGACGTCGCTGAGCGGAATGTCCTTGCCGGACTCTTCCGCATCAACCTCATCGAGCGACACGAGCTCTGGACCGTCCACCAAAACGGCATCTGCATCGTCTTCGTCTACCGCTTTGGCCGCCATCTCAGGACGGCCAACCAAAACGGTCGGCTGATAAACGGTGCCGCATTTTGGGCAGAGGATGGGATCCTTCTGCAGATCATAAAATTTGGAGGCGCAGCTCTGGCACTGACGCTTGGTACCAAGTTCTGGTTTCGCCAAGGGAAGACCTCTTCTCTCGTCTGGTCCGGCTATGCCGGACGGAAAAAGGACCGTTCCGCTTTTCCTTGGTCGATGCGTCCATAAAGCGGACGCGGACAGGATGACGGATTGATCCGACTGTGATAGTTCGCGGTATTCATCCCAGTCTGCACGCCACGTCAAGTCCCTTCTTATCAGAAGCCTTGCTTATTAAGGACCCTTCTATGTCTGGTTCCCATGAGGGTTCGCC
>CANCAR010000031.1 GCA_947374125.1 Hyphomicrobiales bacterium
CCGAGCACCAAGTGCCGTCAATCGCATCGGCACGGGCCAAATTTACGCTACCCGACACAAACCCTAACGCGACAAAAACGGCGAGAAATGTCCGCTGCATGAGTGCCTCCGCTAAGCCAGAGCAAGATCTTTATCATGCGCCTCGCTTGAAACCGGCGCAAGCTTCGCCCACACTCGCGGAAAATAAAGAAGAGGTAACATCACATGTCGATCACACGGCTGGGCTATACCGACATGCACACGGCAGGCGAACCCGTTCGCATTGTCACGAAGGGCTATCCAAGCCTGAAGGGGCCTACGATCTTGGACCGTCGCCGCGATGCGCGTGAAAACCACGATCATCTCCGCCGCGCGATGAATTTCGAGCCACGTGGGCACGCGGGCATGTATGGCGTGATCCCGGTCGAGCCGTCCCATCCCGAAGCGGTGATCGGCGTGCTCTTCACCCATCATGAGGGCTATTCCACCATGTGCGGCCACGCGACCATCGCCATTGGCCGTTGGGTGGTTGATCAAGGCTTGGTGCCCAAAATCGAGCCCGTTACCCGCTTCGCTATCGAGGCGCCTTGCGGCCTGCTCCGTCTAGCCTGCACGGTTGAAAGGGGCGAGGTAACCCATGTCAGCTTTGAAAGCGTCGCCGCCTTTCCCTTTGCGCGCGATTTGGCCGTTAATGTGCCGGGCTTCGGGTCCATCGTGACCGATATTGCCTATGGCGGCGCGTTTTATTGCATTCTGCCTTCATCCCGCTTCGGGCTCGATTTCTTTGCCACGCCTGTTGACGAACTGGTCGGGGCGGCAGGCGCGCTGACCGACACCATCCGTGCCTCGGCAACGCTCTCCCATCCCGAAGCCGCCGATTTAGGCTTTCTCTATGGCACCATCCTCACCGACGATGCGGAGATATGGGAGGAAAGCTGGAACCTCTGCGTCTTCGCCGAGCGCCAGATCGACCGCAGCCCCACAGGCTCCGGCGTCACGGCTCGCATGGCGCTTGACTACGCCAAAGGCCTGATTGAGCCGGGGATTACCCGCACCTTCAAAGGCATTTCAGGCGAACCCTTCACCGACAAAGTAAAAGGCCCGACCGCCTTTGCCACCCCCGATGCCTCGACCATCGAAGTAGGCGGCCAAGGCTATTACGCGGGCGAAGGCGAGTTTTTAATTGAGGAAAACGACCCCCTCCGCTTCGGCTTTGAATTGGCGGGGCGATTTAGGGATGTGAGCTAAAGCATTTTTCAAAAATAAGAAGCGAGTGTTTGAATAAAACTTCATACTTGTTTTTAGTAACCCATTGGGTTATAAAATGCCATGCAAACCGTAGCCGAGACGCCGACTTTTATTCAGCAAGCTGCAAGGCTTTTTGATGAGGCTGAAAGGCACGAACTGATAAACTTTCTCGCAGAACATCCAATGGCAGGAGACGTGATTCCGGGTACAGGCGGAGTGAGAAAATTACGATATGCAATGATTGGCCAAGGCAAACGCGGCGGCGCCCGGGTGATCTACTACTATTTGGACGAAACCATCCCGCTCTACCTCCTCTTGGCCTACGCGAAAAACGCAAAGATCGACATGACAGCGGATGAAAAGCGAGCCGTTACATCTCTGGTGACAGCTTTCAAAACATCAAGGAAAAGCAGGCAATGAGTAAATTTGGCAAAGAACTCATTCAGTCCCTGAGCGAGGCGCTCGCCCACGCGAAAGGTGAAGGAGATGCAGTGCTGCACGTGCCGCTTGATCCGCGCGAAGTCCGCAAACGCGCCCAATTAAAGCAAGCCCAAATGGCACCCCTCATGGGCATGAGCCTTTCAGGCTATCGCAAATGGGAACAGGGCACCCGAACCATCAGCGGCCCCGCTGCTACTTTGTTGAGAGTAATCGATAAGGAACCTGAGGCGGTTAAAAGGGCCTTGAGGGATTAGTGGCACGATAACGAAAACGCTGATTCAGTTGTCAACCGATTCTAAGCAACCGATCAAAATACCGCGCGATAAGCTTCCACCAACACCTACACACGCACCATCCGAAATCCTCTCCCACAAAGGCTTGGCTGATGCTTTCCCGTAGGATAGCTTAACCGCACCATTCGGGAAAAAGACCGCCATGACGCGTTTCCATCACACTATCCTAAGGCTCTCCGCCCTCGCTCTTGTCGCAGCTGCTCCGGTTCCCGCCTTCGCCGCAGAAGGCATAAACGGCGCGGCTTTCGGGCCGCTATGGGCGCTGCCTTTTGTCGGCATTTTGCTCTCGATTGCGCTGTTTCCCCTTCTGGCGCATCATTTCTGGGAGCATCATCAGGGCAAGATTGCCGCCTTTTGGTCACTCCTTCTCCTCGTCCCCCTTGTGATATTTGCCGGAACGGGCGCGACCGCCTCGGCCCTCGTCCATACGGCGTTTCTCGATTACATTCCCTTCATTCTGCTGCTCTTGGCGCTGTTTACGACCGCCGGCGGCATTGTCGTGCGCGGCAATATTCATGGGGCACCCTCAACCAATGCGCTGCTTCTGGTGATTGGCGCGATACTGGCGAGTTTGATTGGTACGACGGGGGCCTCGATGGTCCTGATCCGACCCATCATCAGGGCGAATGATAACCGGCGGCACAATGTGCATGTCGTGGTATTTTTTATCTTTCTCGTTTCCAACATTGGCGGCTCATTAACGCCACT
Source organism: Hyphomicrobiales bacterium (assembly GCA_947374125.1). Classification (GTDB taxonomy): domain Bacteria; phylum Pseudomonadota; class Alphaproteobacteria; order Rhizobiales; family Beijerinckiaceae; genus CAIUPE01. The sequence goes on from CANCAR010000031.1 coordinate 2,670, forward strand.
CGGTGACCCGCCGCTGTTTTTAGGCTTTTTGAAGGGCGTCGATTTTTTCTGGACGACCACCAACCTGTACCGTGAGACCCTGTTCGTCGGTGCAATCGTCCTAGCGGCCTTTTTGGCGCTTGACGTTTGGCTCTACCGCAAAGAGGGCATTACCCGTGACCCGACCCCGGATTCCCCCGTCCGCATTAGCGGCTTCGTCAACATGGTTCTGATCGGCGTCATCATCGGTGCGGTGCTGCTCAGCGCATCCTGGAAGCCCGGCATTGCCTTCACCTTGGCTGGCATTGAAGTGGGCGGCCAAGACCTGATGCGAGATGGGATCATGATCCTTGTCACCTTCGCCTCAATCTGGCTCACCGCGCGAAGTGACCGAGCGGAGAACGGGTTTACCTGGGGGCCTATCCTTGAAGTAGCTAAGCTCTTCGCCGGCATCTTCGTCACCATGATACCCGTACTCGCAATGCTCAAAGCCGGCCCACAGGGGGCGTTTGCGCCCTTGGTCGCGCTCGTTACCCACGCCGACGGAACACCGAACACGCTGGCGTTTTTCTGGCTAACAGGTGGGCTGTCGTCCCTGCTCGATAACGCACCGACCTATCTGGTATTTTTTGAGTTGGCGGGCGGCAACGCGCAACAGCTTATGACGGACGGCGCACTGACACTTGCCGCGATCTCCGCGGGCGCCGTCTTTATGGGGGCCAACACCTATATCGGCAACGCGCCCAATTTCATGGTCTATGCCATAGCGCGGGAGCGCGGCGTCGCTATGCCAAGTTTCTTTGGCTACATGCTCTGGTCGGGAGCAATCCTGATCCCGACCTTCTTTTCGGCTAGTCTCATATTCTTCCGATAACTGAAAATTACACGGAAGCGGAAATCCATTTTGACAGGTCACCTTTTGATGCTGCGCCAACCTTTTGGGCCGCCAAAGTACCGCCTTTGAAGATCATCAGCGTTGGAATCGAACGAATGCCAAACTGCGCCGCGACGGCAGGATTCTCATCCACGTTCAGTTTCACGATCTTGACCTTGCCGCCCATCTCCTTCGATATTTCTTCCAGAGCGGGTGCAATCATCCGGCAGGGTCCGCACCACTCCGCCCAGAAGTCGACAACTACCGGTTCGGCAGATTTCAAGACATCATTTTCAAAGCTGGCATCGGTGACAGGCGCTGTCATTTTAAATCCTCTTCTGCCCAGAATCGGGCCGCTGAGTCGGAACCTATGAACGAGGCATACGAACGTCAAGAGACGTCCTACGCATCAATGATCGAAAGTGCGGCTTGGAGTATCTCAAGGGGCACCTCGAGTATCTCACATGTGGCCGTGTATATCACATAACAGCGTATGATATGGTTCGGATAAAGGTCCGAAACCAGTTCGCGATACAGCGCAAGCTGAGCCACCGTGCCCTGAGATATAAGTTCTACTGAAGAAGGTGGCACCGAAGTCGTTTTAAAATCAGCAATAAGCACTTCATTCTCAAGTATAGCCAACCGATCAATTTGACCGGTAACTCGTCGAGACGGCCTTCCCTCCCGTACGAGCATACCCGTAATTGCTACCTCAGCCTTACTATCTTTGGAAAAAAGTGATGCCAAATCGGCCCTTGATATTAGATCAATCGTATCTAAAGCCAATTTCTCACGTTTTTCTTGTGAAAAATCGGAGGCCCTAGCATTGAGAAAACTCAATGCTGCCGACATTCTTCGTTCAATTGGAATCGGTGGTAATATTTCTAGAAGTGAATGGATGATAACACCTATTCGACGATCAGATTGAAGATTTTTATTTTCAAAAATTCGATCCGTATTATCCGCAGCTGTAATCGCATTGGATGGTTTTATCGGAGGTAAAGTGACTGGCTCTGCCTCAGCGTTTTGCCAAAGCCAATCAGGATACTTTTTCTCTTCTTTCAGCCTTTCCTCAAATACAGCGGGATCGACAACAGGATAGGGGATAGACTGAAACCGCCGCGCGCCATCCGGGCTGCCCTGCCCGTTTACATCAGTCATGCTCAATCCTAATGTATTTTCGATCATTGAGTACCAAGAATCATCGGGTATTTTATTTTTTCCGGTATACCCAGAAATATAGAGGCGATCCCGTGCCCGAGTCATTGCAACATAAAGCAGACGTCTATGTTCCTCTGCAGCCTTCTCTACTTCCTCGTTACGTAATTCCGAAATTTTATTTGTATCGGTTGCCTTAGATGGTGACCATACCGGTATATATGGATGAATTTTCGATTGGAACTTAAATAAAGGACCAATTTTTTGTTTATCAACTGCTGCTCCGCATGTATCCGGAAGATAAACAACAGGTGCTTCCAATCCTTTCGCACCATGGACTGTCATAACTCTAACCTCATTACGACCCGAATCCATATCCCGCTTGATCGTTACGTCGCTCGAACGAAAGTTTTCTAAAAAAAGTAAAAGTGAAGGAATCTGACGTTGCTCATGCTCAATTGCTAGACGTAGAAACTCATCGATTGCATCATCCGTCTCAGTGCCAAGACGTGCTTTAAAATTTCGACGCCCACCACTAGGTCCCAATACGAATGAATAAAATCCAAACGGTCCATTATGATTGGCAATATCTCTAAATTTGTTCAATTTTTCCCTGGCTATTATGAAAGCTGGATCTCTATCATCCGAATTAAGAGCTTCAAGCAATGAACCGGAACGCTCGGCTGCTAATTGCATAAGCTGGTTTTCGCTGAGGCCAATCAGCGGTGATTTAAGTACACAAGCTAAAGTAAGATCATCAAGCGGCGTTAATACGCACTGACCTAAAGCCACAAGATCCATTACAGCGATATGCTCACTGAGTTTAAGTCGATCTGCTCCCGCTACAGGTAATCCACGATCTTTGAGTGCCCTAATAACTGTTTCAAAAAAAACACCTCTCTTTCGAACAAGAATCAAAATATCGCCTGGAACTATAGGTCTGAAGACATTTGGCTGTTCCTCAACAAACTCCGAAGCTCCCTCACTTACAAGATAAGCAATATGCTCAGCAATCTGACGTGCAAGCCGAACGGCAGGCGATCCTTTACCGGGTTCATCCGGTGGTGCAGTCCAACTTTCTGCCGGTATACTTGGTTCAAAAACAAGTGGACGCCAAAGTTCAACGCAACCAGGCGAATTTTGACGCTTACTCTGATGCACGGTCGGCTCAGCGTCACGGTCAAGACCTTTAAAATGGGACTCTATACTGAAAACTTTATCAACGGAGGAAATTATATCCGGCGCAGAGCGAAACGATAAGGTCAACGTTTCATTATGGAAAGACTGCACGTCTTTATCTCCAGCTTTACCTAAAGCGCTAATTCTTTTGCTGAAAAAGTCTCGATTGTCCGAAAATTCGGTTGGTTCCGCACCTTGAAAGCTGAAAATAGACTGCTTTGGGTCACCAACAGCAAATATGGTTCGATCGGTTGTTTTGGCACTTTCTCCAACATGAAACTCGGAAGTCAAAAGCTTTAATATTTCCCATTGTTCAGGGCTGGTATCCTGCGCTTCGTCGATGAGGACATGATCAATACCCTTATCGAGCTTATAAAGGACCCACTGTGCACCTGCCCGGCTCAAGAGATCCTTCGTTCGCGTGATAAGATCTTTAAAATCAAGAACACTGCGGCGAATTTTTTGACTCTCATACGCACGAATAACAGCGCTTGCGACGAGCAATAGAGCCCTTGTTCGCGACACTGCATTTGCCGATTTTTCTAACTCCAGCAAAGCGATGAGACGTGATTGCTCGGCCAACAACTGCTCCCGAACAACAGGAGCCCGTGCACTAAATTTATCGGTCACAAGATCTTTCGGTGTTCTTGGTTCACCATCGGTTTTAAAAAATATATCAAAGTAAAGCTCTTCCCATTCCGGCCCCTTCTCTAACAAGGCCGCTGATAAAATTGCCTGCCGTCGCTGTCCATCCCTCTCGGATGTTGATGACGCGAGTAGTTCGGTTAGCTGATGAACTGCGGAATCTGGGAGCCGCCCATTAAATATTTCATACTTTATTTTTTCAACGGTGTCAGATGATTTAATTTCAAATAATAGTGCAAGCTCGCCAGTAATACGGATAATCGCACCATGATCGCTCGCATATGCTATAATTTCAGCAGAGTGTTCTCTGGCAATATTAAGAATTTGTTCAAATCCGTGCTCGCCGGTTATATTAATTAATTCAGCAATAGCGGCGGCGAGTTCAGGGTCGTCCTGGCTCGTCTGCACGCCGATAATTCTTAAACGAACAAATTTAAGAAGTTCGTCTTTAACCATATCATCAAGTACTTCGAAACGCGCAGGAACGTTTGCTTCAAAAGGAAACAGATGAAGTATTCGCTCGCAGAATGCATGAATTGTTTGTATCTTTAGTCCGCCGGGCGTTTCTGCGGCTCGGGCAAATAGTTGCCTCGCCCGTTTTAACCTAGCTTCGCTCGGGTCGGCTCCATCGAGTTTCTTGAGTTCCTCGACTAAATCAACATTTTCGAGTCTAACCCACTCAGAGAGTTGCTTAAAAACTCGATTTGACATGTTGGCAGCAGCGGCCGTTGTGTAAGTGAGTGCGAGGATACGGCTTGGGTCGATACCCTCGAGTAACAGTCTCAAGATGCGCGTCACAAGGACGAAGGTTTTTCCCGACCCCGCGTTTGCCGCCACAAAAGCTGAAGCTTTAGGATTGGAAGCACGGCGTTGCTTCCAATCGGTCTGCTCTAAGATATCTTGAGACTTCATTCCTCCCCTTCCTTTTCCGAACCGCCACCGGTCAGCGACCATTCCCTTACCCGCGCGAGATGATCATATTTCGCATGATCTTTCAGAAATTCCGGGTAGGGCCGCGATGAAAATGGACGAGCCCCGTTCCAAAAATCGTCGATTAATTCTAGAAATTCAGCAAAATGCTGCTCTACGAGTTCATCAGATTCAGTCGATTTTTGAGATGCAAAGATCAAACGTTCGCTTCCTCCGGCTTTGCCACCTAATTTCACATAAGCCAATGCCTCATTGCTTCGGCCAATCAATCCCTTAAACGCGTCACGCTTCAGCATCGCTGCCTCAAGGGTCAATTGCGGTGAAAAGCCGGTCTTTACTTGCCGAGCGGTAGGTACGCCTCCAGTCTTAAAATCAATCACCGAGAAGCCTTCGCCACTATGCATCTCGATCCGATCAGCCTGTCCCGTTAGCGTAAACATTCCTCCACGTGGCAATTCGAACGTTAATGCACCATGTTTCTCAACGGAAATCGGGGCAGCTAGCCTTTCCCTACGCTTCATATCCCAAGCAATAAACCATTCAGCTGATTGACAAAATCTTGGCCACCAGAAGGCATTAAAGAGAGGTTCTTCAGAAATCGGCATGAAAACATCGCGTCCAATTGCCAGCAGCTTTTCAATTGGATGTTTAGGTTGTTCAAGTGGCCATGACTGAGCGAACTGTGCAACGGCAGCATGAAATACCAACCCAAGTTCACGCGCGCCAATTTCCACACCGAGTTGATCCAGTGGATCAAGCCTTAAAACGTGCTTTGCATAGATCGAATAGGGGTCACGTCGGAGCGTCTCGATCTCTGTCACGCTCAATTTGTTAGGCAACAAGTCCCGAGCTGGCTGAGGTCGAGGCTGATGAAGTAAAGGGGCTGGCTTCACTTCATCGAGTTTTCGCCCCAATTCCAATATTGCTTTCCCTCGATTAAGAACGGGCTCGAACGAAGCTTCACCTGCCACAGCCCTCATCCGCTGAAGGAAACGGGACGCAACCGTTGGGGAACCGGACCGCTTGATCGCACGAGTCATAATGACTTCTCTCGCACCCATTAACTCGACAAGATCGTGGGCCGTTTGGCCGATCCGTTGTTCAGGGGCAGGTAAATCAAGCTCTTCCCTCCAAGGTCGGTTGAGGAAGGGATCCGTTTGTGTCTCCGGTGGCCAAACTGTTTCATCCAAGCCTCCCAAGATAACCAGATCGACCGGCATTAGCCTAGCTTCAAGTAGCCCCCATAATTTTATTCTTGAATGAAATTTACCGCTTCTTGAGACGTTTATTCCCGCCATTAATTGCTCAAAAAAGCTAGGAAGCTCTTTAAGCGATCCAAGTATTTCGAGGCTGCTGCTTTGTCTCGTAACATTGAATAAATCAGTTGCAGCTTCGGCTCCCTCCAGATCATCAAATGCTTCGATACTATCCGGTTTAGCCGCCACCTGGCGAACGGCCGTCTCAAGAACAGCCAGCAAGTCCACTAGATTCGAGTCCCGATCGGAATTAAACGTACCGAAAATCAATTCGAGCTGAGTAATAACCGCATTTGCCGCCGCCCAATCTTCCGAATTGAAACTTTTTTCGGGCAAAGGCGCACGTCGTTTCTGTTCGTCCCAACTTGAACGTGCAAGTGCCTCGCGAATACTCGCTAGACCATTATGACGAATTGGCGCTCGCAATAGCCCAACATCGATCGCAGTCTTGCCTTTTTCAAAGACCTCGCGGTTAAGCCCAAGCGCGGTTCCAGGGCTATTCAATAGTGCAAGCGTTGTAACGGGCGAAAAATTGTCGGCGGCTGCTCCTATAACTAATCGAGATAGGACGCCAGCATCGCTACGAGAGAGCGGAACGCCTCCGGAATCATCAACAGTAATATTCCAGCGCCGCAACTCTCCCCCAACCCTTTCGGCAAGGGTACGGTCAGGGGTAATCAGTGCCGCGGTCTTTCCTGGCATTTCAAGAGCACCACGAAGCGCTATGGCGATTGCCAGCGCCTCTTCCCGTTCTTGCTCCGCCTCTACGACCGCGATATTATCCAACGCATAAGAAAGACTTTCGTCGGATATGCGCAAGGAACGAGAGTGCCATAAATCAGTAACATCCGGTGGCAGCATCGCCTCAGATAGAAAAACTTGCCGCGCCCGCATTGATGAATCAGATTCGCCAAGTTCAATGATATCATTCCTCTGCACCCCAATTGCTTGGATAAGCCGAGCCAATTGTGCCTGCGGATGGCTAGGGTATTTTATTTCACCTCTTTTGCCAATTAAGAGCTGCCATAACCCCGGATCTATCGACTTATCGAGTCCAGGCAACACCACCGCACCATTCGGAAGACGTGATACAGAAGAAATGAAAGCGCAGGTTGCGGGCATCGATCCAGTTGAACCTGCAATGATGATTGGCATCTCAGGCCGATCACGATTAAGCCGCTCGGCCTCGGACATGATGATCGTGTGACGCCGCTCGGCAGCGTCCATAACACCATTCGCTGAACAATATTCAGGCCAATTCTTAGCCGCAATTTCAAGAAAATCTTTCGATATCCGCCAATATTCGTCAGCAAGGTCGAGGGGTAATAATCTATGGAGATCCTCCCAAGTCTTTCCATGAATCACGAGCGTATCAATCAAATGACCAAGCGCATCAGCAAGCTGCAGACCGTCCCTTGCCGATTTAGCGACCACGAAGCCACCGGGATCGCTTAGTATGCCTTCGCCTAACTTTTCCGATAATAGAGGATGATCTCCACCCTCGCTAAGGGTCGTTTCAATCCGACGTGCCCAAATCAGCACCATTTTGGTGAGCGTCAGACGTCGTTGAACGGCGTTAATTTCAGGTAACAGGTAGGACGTATCTGCAATTAATTCCATGCCACGTTCAATCAGCAAACGATCCTCAACTCCATCGTTACCCCCAAGGGGAAGTATCTTTGGAAGTAACTGAGTACGTAAAACTCCACCGCTTGCGAAAATATCTGAAAGAACGCGAGCTGCGCGCCGCGTCGGTAAAAATATAGTTGCATCAGAAAGCGACAAGGGATTCTTTGGGTCAGGCCAATCCGGTAAGATGTCGCCATTCGTAATTGATCGTGCAAGTGTATCCAAAAAAGGATCGCCGATCGAGATTGTAAAAACGCGTGGCGAATGTTCGATCATCAACGTGCTCATAAAACACTACGAATGAGTTTCTGTTCGGCATCCGCGATGGCATCGGGCGTACCAACATGTATCCACTCCCCGTCAAGGCGCATCCCAAAAAGTCGACCAGTTTCGATTGTACGATCAAAGATCATGTTAAGAGAAAATGGCCCATCTGGCGTATCATGGAACAATTCAGGTTTGATCAGAGCTACGCCTGCATAAACAAACGGAGCCACGAGTCGTTCAGAGCGACGTACGAGGCTGGCGTCAGGCGACATTACGAAATCCCCTTTGCCAGCATATCCCGTTATCTGGGCGCCAGATGCTAGGAGTAAGAGAATATCCATTGTTGTCGGATTCCACGCCTCGGCTAGTCGCCTGATATTCGATCGCGGGCCGTCTATCCAAAAAGAATCGGCGTTGAAAACAAGAAAAGGATTGCAACCCAATGCGCCGAGCGCAAGCTTTATTCCTCCACCAGAATCCAGTAGATGATCTTCCTCGTTAGACAGGACAAGATTTTGATCTTTTATACCGGCTGCAAAGCTCCGCATCTGCTCGGGAAGGTGATGAATATTGACCACGACATTTCGAATGCCTACTCGAGATAATGCTTCCAATATATAGTTAATCAATGGCTTTCCAGCGACCCTAATAAGCGGTTTTGGAGTGATCTCGGTTAAGGGGCGCATCCTAAGTCCTAGACCAGCCGCAAGTATCATCGCGTGATCTGGAAAAAAAATTGTTTTATGGGAAGTAGTTATCATTGTTGTGTATTTTCGTTATATAGCTCGGGGCAATAACGGGAAAGCCAATGTCTTAGACTGGCGAGTGCTGCGTGACGAAGATTGCGATGTAAGTAATTCCGTAACTGTGGGATATATCGCAGGTAGTCTGGCTTGCCATCACGGCGGTCAAGTCTCACAAAAATTCCAAGTATTTTGATTATCCGTTGTGAAGCATAAATTGCATAAGAAGTAGTAAATTTTGAATAATCAAACATTAGATCACCAGCGTTTCGTAAACTTACATATCTTTCAAACAATTCCATCTCTAGATCTTCTGAAACGAACACTCGGGCATCTTGTAATAGTGATCCAACATCATAAGCCGGATGCCCCCAAACAGCATCTTGAATATCGATAATTCCAATTCTCTGTATTCCATTTCTGAATGGCAGCCAAAAAAGATTTGCGGAATGAAAGTCTCGCAACGTCCAGCTTTTACGTTCAATTAATTGAGGTTCTAACAGCTTTCTCCAGATTGAAAGAAATTCAGCACGTGCCGTTTCAGACACGTGAGCGCTTGAGAGCGTCGGAATGAACCAATCAATGAATAGCTCAACCTCAGCTAGCAATGGTTCAAGATCATAGTCTGGTAGCCGATAAAAGCCATTTTGGCGGAGTGGGAGTTCGCGCGAAACGTCCAGTATATGAAGATGAGCTAATAAACACGCCGCTTCGAGGTAACGCTCGCGAATTGGACCATCGTCTCGCGATATGGCGTCTATTCCTAAGTCCTCCATCAATACGAGGCCTACGTCATTATTAAAATCAATAATTTCAGGTGCACTAAAATCGTAAGCACGGAGCTGTTCGGCGATGGCAACGAAAGAACTGACCGAATCGGATAATCGGGCAAGAGATCGATAGGTCTTGCCCGCGCGAAGCACTGGACCATGTAATGGCTTTGGAGCAACCATCAGGATGGCGGTTCGTCCATCCAGATTCAATCGTTCAAAATTGCGTCCTGACGCGTCACCTGCAATGCGTTGGCGCTCAGCCCCACCCCATCCACTTTCATCCAGCAGTTGTCTGATGGCGATGACGCGATCAAATTGATCGGCAAGCGGACCTAATCCAGCAACATCTATTCGCCTTCCGAGCCCGTTTGTGTCGGGACTAATTGAAAAAGTCAGATCCAGTCGATTAAAGTTTAAAAATCTCACGGCCTTTTCCGGCCATTCAAGAACCGTGAGAGCGCCCATTATCGAATCTTCAAAACCTATTTCGATTAGCTCTTCAGGGTCAGATATTCGATATAAATCAGCGTGTATTATTGTAAAATCGGGTCCATCGTATGACTGCATCACAGTAAAGGTAGGACTTGGTACGTCGAGTGTAGGTTGTCTTGCAATGGTTCGAATTAGAGCTCGGGCGAAACTCGATTTTCCTGCGCCAAGGTCGCCGGAAAGAGTGATCATAGCTCCGGAGCCAAGCAAAGGCGCTATGGTTCTGGCTAGATCAATTGTCCCTTCCTCACTATCAACTTCAATGGTCCAAGTTACTTGACCACCATTCATCCAACGCTTGAAAGCCATTACGCAGCCTCTATCGCGGCAGTTTCAGGATTAGTGTTAGTAAAAATGCAGGTAACCGTAGTCCCCTGTCCAGGCTCCGATTCAATTTGGACCATTCCCCCGTGAAGTTCAACGAGAGCTCGTACGATAGATAGTCCGAGACCTGCTCCCCGATGTCGAGAGCCGAATGAATAGGTTTCAAAACGTTGGAAAACCCTGTCAATTACGTCGGACGGAATACCGCGACCGGTGTCTTGTACCGAAATTGAGAAACCTACTTCGGATTGGGCAACAGATACAACAATGGCCTGTCCTTCAGACGAAAAACCAATTGCGTTTGAAAGGAGGTTGAAAAGTATTTGTCGAACTCTTTTTATATCAATTAAAAAGGAACCAACTGCTTCGTCCATATTGAGTATCAGATTAATATTGCGCTCTTGTATTCGATCTTGTAACCCCTCGGCTGCTGTAGCAACGACATCTCTAATGTTTGCTGAGGTAAGTTCTAGAACCACCTCACCTCGATCGAAAGATGCTAAATCGAGGATGTCGTCGATAATGGCCATTAACGCGTTCGAGGATTGAAGGACGTGGCCGATATACTCGCTTTGTCGGTCGGTCAATGGGCCCGCAACGCCAGAAGCAAGCAATTCTGTAAACCCAATTACGTTGGTGAGAGGTGATCGCAATTGGTATGAGACGTGGTGAACAAAATTCTCCCTGAGCTGTCCGGCTTGCTCCAATGCCTCATTCCGGTCCTTAAGCGCGCGTTCGATCTGGACACTGGCTGAAACATCCACAAAGGTAACAAGGGTGGCACCATCCGGTAACGGCGCAAGCGCGCAATCTATCGTAGAGCCATCGTATCGGTCCATACGGTAAGACTGGCTATGCCGGGCATCGCTAAAGCCAGCTATTCCGCCTTTAATCGCTGACCAAACATTCGCCTCGGCATATAAGTTGAAAGAAGCAAGAATAATTTCGTCGATATGCGGCTGATTGGACAGAAGCTTCGGTTCAAGAGACCAAATTGTTTCAAATGCTGGATTGTTTAACTTTAATCGGCCATCCACACCAAACACAGCCACCCCCTCCTTTAAGGAGTCTAGTGTCTCACTTTGGACTCTCGAAAGTGCGTTAAAATTTGATTGAAGAGCAAATTGCGCCGTCACATCTTCAAAAAGATAGGTAACACCACCTTGCGGATTTGGGTTCACGACCACCCGCAATGTTCGACTGCCCGGTAAATACCAAGCCATTTCTCTTGTTTCGAGGGTAAGGTATGCCTCGTGTAAATTTTTCTTCCAACTCTTATAATCCGCCTGTTCAGGCAACCGCCGCAAATCTCGAAGTCGGTCAAGAATTTCACTATCTGTAGGGCAAGAAAGGGTGAACTCTTCGTCAAACTGCCATAGCTTACGATATGCCAAATTGCAAAATTGAAGCCTTTGCTTTTCGTCAAAGATCGCTACTGCCGTTGGCAATTGATCGAGCGTCCGAACGTGGCTCGCCATTTGATTTTCCATATCGTGACGAGTGGATTCAAGATCTGACACGTCAGATGCGTAACCTATCGTACCGGCTGCCAACGGCGTCTCGACAATATCGTAGATGCGGCGCTGTCCAGAAACGATCACTGGAACTCGAGCAGTAAAAACTTCATCTAATTCGAGTAAAGCACTCGCTTGCTTAAGCGAGGATGGGTCTAAAAATTCAATCTGCTTTATAATTACATCCGTAACACTCTCGGCATCGACAGCAAAGATATATGGCTCGTTGACCCAAGTGATTCGACCGTTTCTATCACGTAGCCAAATAGGGTGAGAGAGCGTATCGAGCATTGCACGGAGTCCAATTGCCTCGATTTTTAAGTTTTCAAGATCATTTGAAAGCTGCAATATTTCTTGACGTTGGGAATTGAAATCGCGCAGTTGCATCATCGCCTCGCCGGCAACAATACGACCGTCTACATCGACATGAAAACCATTTTGCGCCTGCAAAGCCAGTTGAAACGGCGTACCCTCGGCCCTTAACGTCTCAATGGCAGCTTCAATAATCTGTGCACGAGAAGGACTCAGCCACGATTCAAATGCAGATAATTGTTCTGAACCGACGCTAGCTTGCAGCCGCGTAATATCACCCCTTAAAATCGGCTTATCGTCTGCTGCCCAAGTAATGAGCACCCTAGCTTCAGGTAAAGTAACTAGATTGAAAAATCCAATCGGCGTTTGGATCGGAAATCCGTTAGGTTTTGAATTTTGATCGCTGGCGGATGATGATTTTGCACGGTGGAATAGCTCGCGGAAGAATAACGTAAAAAAAAGAAATCCGCCCAACGCCAGCAATACAAACCCGGCATTAGTCGTATTAATTCGGGAAAACCAATCCATAATGGGAATTAACGCGCCATCCAACTCCATCGTCTGCGCCACTCCGCTCCCGCGCTGCGCGGTCTGATATTAAGTTAACCGCGAATCATCTCCACCATACAATCCCACTGACTCAGAGCGGAAGAGGCGAAATATCTGAAACGGGACATTAATTTGTATTTTCGGCGGACAACCTAGATAAATCAGAACCAAGGCTAAAATAATCGTCGTCGACAATTGAGTGATTTTTGGGCGGATGGCATTTTTCTGACGTGTGGTTATCGAAACATCCGAATGACGTTCGAATAATCTAAGACAAAATTCTTGAACAAAACCCCATCTTTGACGGCAGGTCGTAAATGTAGTTCTCATTATGAGAAGAACACTTATTCGAAATTCAATACCCAGAAATAGAAAAACGGCCCAACTTTGGGGCCGTTCAATTTTCTAATTATCAAACTCCAAAACTTAATAGCGGTAATGTTCAGGCTTGAATGGACCAGACTGCGGCAATCCAAGATAATCCGCCTGCTTGTTCGACAGTTTGGTCAACTTTACACCAATCTTATCGAGATGCAGCGCGGCTACCTTTTCATCCAAATGTTTGGGAAGCGTGTAGACCTTGTTTTCATATTGCCCTTGCTTTGTCCAGAGCTCGATCTGTGCCAAAGTTTGGTTCGTGAATGACGCCGACATAACAAAAGAGGGATGCCCTGTTGCGTTACCCAGATTTACGAGGCGACCCTCCGAAAGCACGATGATACGCTTATTATCCGCGAATTCGACTTCATCGACCTGCGGCTTAACATTGAACCACTTCATGTTTTTAAGGGATGAAATTTGAATTTCACTGTCAAAATGCCCGATATTACAAACAATGGCCCGATCCTTCATTGCTCGCATATGATCGATCGTAATCACGTCGACATTGCCTGTCGCTGTTACAAAAATGTCTGCACGGGGCGCAGCATCTTCCATTGTGGTGACTTCATAACCTTCCATTGCCGCTTGAAGGGCGCAGATAGGGTCAACCTCCGACACCATAACCCGGCACCCAGCGTTGCGCAGTGACGCAGCCGAGCCCTTACCAACATCACCGAAGCCGGCGACCATAGCCACTTTACCGGCCATCATAACGTCAGTGCCGCGTCGAATACCGTCGACGAGGGACTCGCGACATCCATATAGATTATCAAACTTTGACTTCGTAACCGAGTCATTTACGTTGATGGCGGGGAACAGAAGCTTCCCCTCGTTCGCCATAATGTAAAGCCGATGAACGCCTGTGGTAGTTTCTTCCGTTACTCCCTTAATATTTACACCATTTCGGCCATACCAACCGGGATTTGATTTCAGTCGCTTTTTTATGGAGGCGAATAAAACTTCCTCTTCCTCGTTGCCCGGAGCTTCTAAAAAAGCAGTGTCGCCAGCTTCGGCCCGCATACCGAGGTGGATCAACATGGTCGCATCGCCACCATCGTCAAGAATCATGTTTGGCGTTCCGCCGTCCGCCCATTCGAAAATTTTATGGGTATATTCCCAATAATCCTCAAGGCTTTCACCCTTTATGGCAAATACTGGTGTACCTGCTGCGGCAATTGCCGCTGCAGCGTGGTCTTGTGTTGAATAGATATTGCAAGAGGCCCACCGAACATCCGCTCCGAGTGCCTGTAATGTTTCAATCAAAACACCCGTCTGAATGGTCATGTGCAACGAACCAGCGATGCGAGCACCCTTAAGTGGCTTACTTTGTCCGAACTCAGCACGTGTCGACATAAGACCGGGCATTTCTGTTTCGGCAATGGTCAATTCTTTGCGTCCCCAATCGGCCAAAGAAAGATCAGCGATCCGATAATCATTGAAATGAGTTGTCATGACAGTCCTAGTTTTAATTGGATGGGAGAATACCGCTAACGGCAAACATTTACCGTGTGCTGATATCAGGCATGGCCGTGAATCGCAATATAGATATAAAGAAAACTTTATATGAAATTTTTTGTCTTACTCTTCCTCGCCAAACCGATCAGCCACCAAAGAAGATAGCGCGTTTATAGCCTCCTCAGCATCGGGTCCCTTTGCGATTAACGTGACCTTCGAGCCAATTCCGGCGCCGAGCGTTAGAATTCCCATAATGGAAGTGCCTCCTACCGTCTCTCCGGAGCGCGTGACAGAAATATCAGACTCGAAACGGCCCGCGCATTGCACAAATTTTGCGGTTGCACGTGCATGCAGTCCTTTTTTATTCACGATTTCCACTTCGCAAATCACAAGATCTTTTTGTATTGCCTCAATCATAAAATTGAAATCCAGTTACGAAAAATTATCTAGACTGCATTATTTTCCCGCAAGAACCTGGCTTGCAACGTTGATATATTTACGACCGGCGTCTTGTGCCTGCGCTACCGCCTGTTGTAGGTCACAATCGCCTCGAACGCTTGCCAATTTGATCAACATTGGCAAGTTGATCCCCGCGACAACTTCGGTACGCCCGGTACCCATCACCGAAATCGCCAAATTCGATGGTGTGCCGCCGAACATGTCTGTCAAAATGACTACACCATCCCCCGTATCAACGCCCTGGACTGCCTCGATAATCTCCATTCGACGAGCATCCATATCATCTTCGGGCCCAATCGTGACAGTTTCAATTTGATTTTGGCGTCCCACAACATGTTCTAGTGCAGCAAGGAACTCGATCGCAAGTTTCCCATGCGTGACGAGAACCATACC
>CANCAR010000032.1 GCA_947374125.1 Hyphomicrobiales bacterium
GGCATCGCTTAACGCTCCTTGTTGGGATCAAAAAAACGCAAAGCGACAGCACGCGCTACGCGCGTCTAAGTCTCCCTGCGATGGTTATAAAATCAGGCCCCACGCCTGTCCTAAAAGACAGGCTTCAAAAGCCGATGGATGTCGTATGGTCTTGTGATTGGGGAACGAAACATTCCTCCAATGGCCCGCCCAGCCATGCTTGACGAAACCTCGAAACGTCCCAGAGCCGTTTCGAAACAACCTCAAGCACCACCGCCTTGCGTTGAGCGATTTGCCTCAAAACCCTATCGCCAAGCGCAAGGCGGTGATTATGTTTTACGGTGGAAGCCCCGTTAAGCGAACGGGGTCTGTCGGTTGTCTACATGCCTCACAGCACCCGTACCATTGGCACGCCGTTAGGCGCCAAGGCCAGCAAACTAATCGCCCAGAAAATCGCACCCATACCGTCGGGCGAGCGGGAAGACGAGAGGGTAAATTTCTTGCTTGTCCTACCTCATGCTCGACGTGATAAAATAGACATTCATGATTTCTTTGATACGTAAGCGCAAAGCCGTGAAACACAAAAATTTCTGCATTGCCCTTTTCGCGTTTCTTGCCAGCCTCGCCATCACCACTGCCGTGATAGCGCAGGTAAAAGCCGCGCCGACAGTACCTCCTAAAACGAACACCTATGCCGACCCGGCCCGCTGCAAGAAGCGGTTCGACGGCACCGCCGACAAGGTACCGGAACTACTGAAGTGCCTTTATGTTCCCTATGGCTCAGACAAAACACTCATGAACGCAGCACCTTCGACGGATGCTATTGCCGCAATTGCAGCTCCACATTTACGCTTGCTGTTAGAGCAAGAACGCCGCTGTCAGTTGAAGCGCCACGAGATATGTGCGCTTGAACAGGATATATTGATCTGGGCGCAAGACATTTCCAATTTCGCTCTGCGCGCCGTTGACTATGACCGACCATCAGGAATTGCTACGGTAACTATTTTGAACGGCGGCGATATCACGTTCGTCTATTTTCGGTTCAGCATTGAACGCAAACGGCTACTTCTTGACGATATTGAATATTCACTCGCCTCAAAATCTACGCTTAAAGAAAGCCTCGTGAAAACTCTTCGGACTTTCGATTACGGTCGATAAATCTTATAACCCCGCCCGCCCTCCAGATAAGCATGACTTGGCCAAAATCCGCTTTGTCGAAAATCGGAAATCCAATGACGACCATCAAAGATTTGGATATGGCCATTCCCTTTATCCGTTAAGCGTCCGAATACAGCAATATCGCCCGGCTTAGCATTATATCTTGGGTCGGGATTTGGTCTCAATAGAGCAAATCCGGATTGTTGCAGAAACGAGCCATAATGATCAGCCGATACCGGATGGTCTTTTAAGTCGACGCCACCTGCCTTCAAAGCTACTCGAACATAAAAAGCACATTGTGACTGCGATTCCGAATTATTAGAAGTTGCACTATGAATCTCACTGATCGCTTGCGAAACATTTAACCCGGAGTGTCCCACCGTCGGCCAAGTGGGCGAAGTCGTAGGCGCGACATTTGCATCGTCGCCATCCCCATCACCATCACCTCCGCCACCCCCAAAATCAAACCGCCCACGCTCATCGTGATTGGGGTTAAATTTCAACAACGCTTGATGCCTTAGCCATCCTGCCGCGACTTCGCGGTCCTGATAAGGCGCTTCCGGTCGCGCAAGGCGGGGCGCGAGGCTTGCCACTTTGCGCTCAAGGTTTTGATGTTTTCTCTCATACATCTCTGATCTCCAGCCCGACTTCGGCCTAAAGTGCCCGCACCTTGGCGCTCGCTACGCGAAAAAAGTTTGACGATCCAATTTTTGGTGTTTTGGATGGTTGCATGGCATTAGGTGCTCAACCCGGTAAGGAAAATCGACCCGACGCTTGAGCGCGTAAGCCAAATGGCTGCGGTGACAGTGATCAGGATTGGCTTCAAAGCAGGTAATCGCAACGCAATGGCGTTCAAAGACAAGATCGCGCAACCGATCAAGCGTCACGGATTGTTTCGGTAACGTATCGTGGACATATGATTTAAACAGATCGTCATAATCGCGTTGCGAGCGGAGCGTTTGCCGCTTCTCTGATTCAATGCCCAGTTCCGGCATATGAAGATACTGGATACCCGAACGACCTAACATGCTCGCCATTTCGGATTTGGAAAATCCGAATTTTTGGCTGAATGCATTTTTTCGAACATCGACTAACAGGGCTATTCCGCGCTGTAACAGCGCATTGACATAGGCCTCGGGGCTCGCACCTTCATATCCGATCGTAAACAATCCGGGTCGTAATGCCATAGGCCGCAGGACGGGATAGTATTCGTCAATATAGCATTCTATTTCCGAATCGTCTTTCAGCGTCCATTTGTTTTTTAATTCCTGAATGGCAATTTTTTCAAAGAAGTCGAGGTCAATAGCATATCGGACCGAATTTGGCGCTAATATCCAGCGAACGGATAATTCAAGCATCTTTTGCCGAATGAGGACAGCCTTGTCCTCTTCCGCTTGGATGGAACAGGGGCCCTCTTCAAACCTGATAAATTCGTAAAACTCATCCCGCTTTACGACGTCTTTACAATACAGGAACAGCAAGTTTTGCATCCGGCGATCACCAAGATCGCCGCCCAATTCCTGGAGAACCGACAATACTATGCGTGTCCGCCGGGCCAACGCCATTCCCCGTCTCCTTTACCGCTTACCTGTCAACATACTGCTTGGTATTAAAGCTAGGGCAGATTCTATCGCACGCCACCGTCCTCGTAACCTGTCTAAAGTGCCCGCACCCGCGGCGCGCCCTTTGGCCCCAGAGCCAGCGAGCTGATCGCCCAGACGAGCGCGTCCATGCGGTCAGGCGAGCGGCCTGAGGACAGCCCAAACCCCTTCTCCGTCGGGCCAAAATCACATAATTCATCTTCCAAAGCCGGAAACGCGCCGACATGCCGCACGCGGCCCTGCTCGTAGAGATGCGCCACCGGCTCGGCGCGCAGCGCCTTGCCGCGGGTGGCTTTCACCGGTGTAATCGGCACATTCGGGTCAACCTCGCGCAGCACCGCTTCGGCCATTTCGCCGCCTTGGTTGGTTTCAACGATCAACGCGTCCGCCTCAAAACGCCGATACAGCGCCATGGCTTTCGACGCCCAAGCCGCAGGCGAAGCGCGTTCGAGCGAGGCATCATCCAGCACATACACCGTGCCATCCGGCCCCACACCCGCCGCCACAATCCCGCACGCATCCGAGCGTTTGCCGGAAGACGCCGGCGGATCAATCGCCACCACAAGCCGCGACAAAGGCGGCACCTCGCCCTCAAACCGCGAGGCCTCGATCATCGCCCGCGACCACAGCGCGTTTTGGCGTTCTTCGATCATTTCGCCATCGAGTTCCTGCCGTCCCAACCGCGTACCCGCATAGCGCTTGACCACTGCATCCAGAAAGGCAGGCGCGAGATGGTAGATATTATCCTTCGTCTTTGAGCGCGTCAGCGCGGTCGCCGGGTCCGCAATCAGCCGCTTTAACAAAGGCGTGGGCCGTGGCGTGGTCGTTACCGTCTGGCGCGGGCGTGAGCCCAGCCGCAAACCAAATTGCAATTGGTCAAAGGTTTCTTCCGCCAACCGCCATTTGCCGATTTCATCGAGCCAAGCCGCCTCAAATTGCGGACCTCGGAGGCTTTCGGGGTCTTCCGCTGAGAATACCTGCGCCACCGCGCCATTCGGCCATTCCAAGCGTCGCCGCGTCGGTTGCCATAAAGGGCGCTCATCGCGGCCATGCACGCTGAGTAAACCCGATACGCCCTCAATCATCACCTCTCGTACATCGTTTTGCGTTTCACCCACCAGCGCGATGCGCGCCACGGGTTTGATCGCAAAGGGCGGTTTGCCGAGCGCTAGACCGCGCACCCATTCAGCACCGGTGCGGGTTTTTCCCGCGCCTCGCCCACCTAAGACCAGCCAAACCGTCCACGGCACTCCGCCTTGGGCAAATTCCGGCGGCAATTGATCGGGTCTTGCCCAAATCGGCCATTCCCCGAGCATCGCTTCGATGGCGCGTTCAGATAGCCCGGCCAAAAGCTCAGGCAGCAGACCCTCGCTTTCGGAGGCCAGCAAGACGTCGAGCCAATTCGTCGGCAAGATCGCTGGCGAGGCCTGGTGCTGTTCCGGTCGGGGCTTTCGCGTCATTCGGGGCTCCATTCTGCGTTGCTTTGCCGCCCCCGGCTTCCGCTTTATCCAATGCGGTCAAATCCTTTAATGTGCGAACCAAGGTGGCCACCGCGCGAGCATCGTCACTCGCCGTGATCGGCCTTTCGTCCGCGCCGCCCAGTTGCGTCATCCGCATCTCAATCTCGTTGATCTGCACATGGGCAACGGCCCAAGCCCTCGCAATCAGCGCCGCACGTTCTGGGCATTCGCCGAGGCCCGTGCAAGGCTTCCCCATCCACCGCATCGGGCGTGGGCCTTCGGGTGCCTTGCCGCCCCTGCGCGGGTGCCACCCTTGATGGCGGGAATAAATCTGGATCGTCGCCGTCGACACACCCACCTTTGAGGCAATCGCGTTTAACGAAAGCGGCGAGTTCTCATAAAGCCGTCGCATCTCTGAAGCCTGTTGGCTGGTTAATCGTCGCATGGCACACCTTGTTCAACAGGACCATTCGGAAACGTAAAAAAGGCGGACACCGCGTGAGCGGCACCGCCTTTTGGTTACACCAGTGGAGCATGTCTTATTTCTACACGACCACCGTTGCGATGTCAAGGATAAAAATCCTATAAATCGTAATTTTTCTTATTTGCCCGCAATCGATCGAGTTCAAGCGCTACAGCCAATCTGAACTCCTCCATCTGGCGAGGGCAGGCGCGCGGATCGTCTTCGGTAAACGTGGTCTCACTCAAGGCCGTTGGCATTGATGAAGGCGGAAGAGGAGACGGCGCAACCATTGCCGCCAGCCGCGCGCACGCAGCCTTTTCTTTCGCGTCTTCAACCGGACGATCCCGATTTGCAGAAGGTCTAACTTTTGATTGAACAGGGTTGTCCCATCCCCACTTAATGGCCCCAGCCCTAGCCTCTTTCCCACGTTTCTTTGTACTACCTTGAAAAGGGGTGGATGAACGACGTCGGAGCATGGGATCGTCAAGAAATTCCGTGTGTTTTGGCATGACATTTGTCTCGACTGTTGGAGAAAAAACATACGCGAGCACACGCGGTACTAAGGACTCGCGTTAGGTAATCGGCCCGTCTTTCCAGCCGGATCTTGCCCGCCCCCGAGCAATCCTTCCTACCCAACTTCGATAGGCTTAGGATCCGATGCCATGCCTTTGGCTGAAACCGACAGTACGTTCTTTACCTTACGATAATAATTCATCCTTGTAAACGAATTATTTCCTACTATGGGTTATGTTACATAATTTTACAAAATGCCCGTTTATGGGCGCAATACCCTATGCGGAAGGTAGCCTTTTTGCCTTTTTTGGAAAAGCCAATGGCCAACACCTAATGCGATCAACCACGTCTTCAACGGCAATCTCATCTTCACCGCAATGGATGCGACCCTTTACCGATACACCGGCCTCGATCACTGTTTCCGCTCGGCCGGAAACCAGCGGGTGCCACCACGATAGTCCTTTGCCCTCGGCCAATAGCCGGTAAGCACAAGTGGGAGGAAGCCAACCAAGCGTGCGCGCCTCGGACGGCGTTAATCGAACGCAGTCGGAAACAACGGCCTGGCGGTTGGCATAATCCCGGCAGCGACAACTCGCGGTATCGAGCAAACGGCAGGCAATATCGGTGGCATAATACTGGCCGGTGTCCTCATCTTCGAGCTTGATCAGGCAGCAACGCCCGCAGCCATCACACAGGCTTTCCCACTCTTCGCCCGTCATTTCCTCAAGCGTCTTCGCTTCCCAAAAGGGCACTTGTGCTGATTTCCGTTCGTTATCCACCATGCCGATCACGCCTTGAACCATTGCCCGTCGCGCCTAAGCGCGAACCGTTATGGCATGGTTCGCACGGCTACTGAAAGCGTAACCGATGCGCGTTACCCTTTTCGGATGATGTGTCTATCGGATCTCGATCGACCCAAACCGCATGCGCCTCCCTTTGCAACTTCGCTTCGGAGGGCAGTAATCGCTGCAAGGGTGGGCTTAGCCTCCTCATCGGGCGAAGCCGCAAACAAGCGCTGCAGGGTGATATGATAGGCATCAATGCGTTGCGGCAGGGCTCGTTCAACCGCCTCCCCAATCGCCGCATTGCTCGCTACGCGATACTTCGCCAGCTCCGCTTGCTCGGGCAATACGCCGGGAGAAACCTCAAGCGCCGCCAATCGACGTAAATCATCAGAAGCAACCTTGCAGGCCGCGATCCGATACAGCGGTATCAAGGCAAGGTCAGCTGATGCATCCCGTTCCACCCGTCTATACCGCGCGGTAACCGACAAATCAGCCAATCCCGCCACCCGGCTATAATACACCTCGGCATCGGCCCCAATACCGGCCTCAAGAACGTCAAGCGTCGGATAAATCGACTTTTCTGGGTTCCGCGACAGCGTTAGCGCGCGGTTCCGAAATTCCACTTCATTGTCGGTGAGCGTCGCACGCGAGCCAAACCATTGAGGCGGCGTATCAATACCCTGCTTACCCTCGAACAGGGTGGGACGACGACGACCGAAATCACCAGTCTCCGCACAGCCTTGGATTAAATAAATAATAATGAATAAAACGCTATATTTTGCCATACTACGCAGCAACACCTCAATAAATTCCATCATTTCTAGCTATTTTTTTTATTTTCGAACCCTGCTTTCGTAATTTTTTAGCATAAATTTTTTCTTTCTCGACCTCCTCTTGCCTTGAATATCTTATTCCGGGAAATATTAATATAATACAATCAGAGGTTACATTGATTTTTTTACTCTTTTCATTGCATATATTTCGCGTGACAAATCGGATAACGTTCGACATACCATAAGCTCCCTAAGGTCATTGGCGAATCGACACATGTCAACAATGGCGTCGATATGGTTAATGTTTTGCTAACGAATTTAATGGCAGAATCAGGTTAACGTTAATGAAGAGTTGATTCGATATTTTAATTCTAGGTCGGGCTTTAGAGATGACGAACAGAGTTGCAGTTGGTTCCGTGGTTAATAATATCGAGGCATCCTTGATTGGGATGAACGGTTTAACACTTGCAACAATCTCAGATCATCTTCGTGACATGGCGGAAGATCTAAAGCTAATTATACCGCACACTTCCGAAAGCGTTGCTTGTCTATGCGTTGAAAAGCTATTGCGGGGTGGATTGATAACCCCATGCTTGGCGGACGTTTTTCTTCGCCGTGAAGACCGTTCCTCAATCATTGTTTTATCTGAAATATCAGAACTAACGGCGGGAACCGTCGAGGCTCTTGCACAGACGGCAAACCTTGTCATGACACGAGCAATTGCGGGTCGCAGCGATCTGTCCGAAAAGGTAGTATGCCTACTCACCGACCGGAATGATCCCGTCATCGACCAGATATTGGCCGAGCATACGGAAATTGTTTTGCCAGAAACGGCGTTGCGAGCATTAACGCGGCGTGCGTTGACGGATGCTTCACTTGCCCGTCGACTGCTCACGCGGAGCGATATGAGCACCAACTTCCGAGCGGCCCTGTTTGCGCACGCATCACCCCGTCAGAGAATGAATATTCTCATCACAGCCGATGCTTTGGCCCCATCGCGGCCTCATATGGTCGATCAGTCGCGGATTGAAGCCATTCATGCAGCGGTTGATCAGGGCGATGCGAACCAACTGACTACCTATCTATCCGATGCACTCGCCATTCCTTATGCCACACTCTATTCCATCTTGGGAGATACCTCTGGGGTGATGCTCGCATTAGCGTTGATGGCGGTGGATGCGTCGGAGCCGCTCATCAGGCAAGCCTGTCGTTCTGCCGCCGCCCGTAACATGGGCCTTCCAGGCGGTGTCGAGGATGTGATGGAGACCATCCGCTCGCCATCTGCTCGCTGGCTTATGGCATCCATCGCGGAAGCTGTTGTAAACACGGCACCGCTCACCGCGGATCAGCGGACGCTTTCTCAATCAAGCGAGCGGCGCATCGCCTGAAGCCGTTACCCTTCAGGATCAAGAAAAGCCCGACCACCCCGGTCCTCAACCTCGATCATCCAGAGGTCAGGATCAAACCGGATTTCCCGGAGCATTCTTTCTTCAACCGCGAGGGGTTCCCCCTCCAAAATAATCGCCTCAAATCGACGCTCTGAACGATCCTCGATGTCCATATCAGGTAAACCCGGCGCATAGAGCGAGGCGCGCCCGTCAAGCCAATCCACCTTTATAAAAATCGCTCCGGCCTCCGCCGCGCCGCGCCGCCGCAACACAGCCACCACCCCTTCAACCGCGCATCGCCTCAGATAGGCCGATACCCAGATGTCTGATCGCAGCCGCGCGGTCATGCAGGGTCACTCAAGCGCAAGTCCAGACGCTTTCGCGAGCAGCGGTTTGGTTACACCATCGATTTCACCGGTGGGAGGCAAATGCTTGTCCTTTTGAAACCGAACAATCGACTCCCGCAACGCCGATGATTTCAAACCATCCGGTGAGATAGGCCCGTAGCCCATTTTGTTCAAAGCTCGCTGGGCACCCAACACGATCTTTTCAGGCTTTGGCGCTGCGTGGGAAACCAAGGCACCAACCGGATCGGTAAGGGCACGCTCCGGCACGGGCAGAGGCGGCGCAAAGACCTGTTTGGAGTCGGCTGAGGCGACTAGGCTCACCGGAACAATCGGCTTCGTCGCCGAACCCGTCAAGGCAGGAACAGGAACCGGAACAGGCGTCGCATCTACCTTGTCCGGGCGGCGGGGTGGCTGTGGCGCGCTGTCCGGCACTGTTTCCGCCGTCGGACGTGCAAAAAGGCTAAAAGGATTCAATGCCCCCAGCCCCCGCCAAAGCGAAGGAACATCGACAATGGAGGTCGTCCGAACCGTCTTTTGGAGATAGAGCGCATTGGTCACGAAGGCGAAGGTCACGGCCAAAAGCATCAGCCCAACCATCAGCCGACCGGGTGCCGCCATAAGACGCTTCACCTTTGGTGCCCGGGGCCGCTTGTCCGAGGCATGGTCGCTGGGCCCCTCATAGGCAACAAAACCTTCATCCTCAAAAGCGGGCTCCCGGCGTTTGGATCGGTCGTTACGCATAGGCGCGCTCGCGATGGTTCGTTGTGCCGTCAATGGACGAAGAATGGGAAGGAACGTCCGGTGCCATGAACGTCACGATTACGCGAGTCCCAGCCCCGGGCCTGCTCATGACATCAAAATGTCCCTGATGCTGCCGTACAATATCTCGGACGATACCAAGCCCAAGGCCTTGTCCTTTCGGCGCGTCTTGCCCGGCAGCGCTACCCCGGAAAAACGGCTCTCCCAAACGGGGTAAGTCGCCTTGCAAAACGCCAATCCCATTATCCTCAACCGTTAAACGAATTTTTTCACCCTCGCGAATAGCTCGCACAGTCACCGTCCCTTCCGGCGCAAATTTTAATCCGTTCGAAATCAGGTTGATTAAAATCTGCCGAAACGCGTGGCGGCTCCCCGACAGCAGCGGCACATCGGCTGCAACCTCCCAACTCAATTGAGCGCGCTGGGCTTCAACGTTCAAGCGCATAATGCCGACCGCTTCGCCAATCAATTCAGCCAGATCGACCTTCTCACCCTCAATATCCATCGGCTCGACCGGTACGGCTGCGTTTGGCAAATTGTTCACGAGGTCGAGCATATGGCGCGCCGAGGTTCCGATAATGCGGGCATAATCGCCCCGCTTCGGATCATCCGCGGTAATAATCGAGGGATCGCCAAGACACTCCGCAAATCCGATAATCGCGGTCAAAGGCGTCCGCAATTCATGGCCAAGCCGCGCGACTTCCAGCGAGGAAGCCGGTAGCTCGGGAAAAATGACCGCTGTATCCGTAATCGGCCGATAACAGGCCACGATCTCGGCCTGCCGCGTGATTGGATTAAGAACCGAACGGGCGAGACGTATCTCAAATTCACGATAGGGGTCAGGCCCAGAATGTCCTTCCGCACCGGGTTCGCATTTCATCCGAACGAGAGCTTCCGCACCATTTGCGCCATGGTTCACATCGGATAGCGCCTTTAAAAAGGCCGGTCCGCTGCCCAGATGCAACCGAGTGATAACAGTCTTATCACCGAGGGTTTCTGGCGTAATACCCATCAAGCGGCAAAAAGCAGCATTCGCGCCAATCACACCGCCGCTGTCGTCGTGTCGGATCACACCAATATCGGATAGGCCAGAAAGCGCCCGCCACCGATCATCAGAGAACCGACGCACCATTTCTCGCTTCGCCTCGCGTTTAGACCAATACAATGCGCCCCATAGGGTTGCTGCAATCGCGATGAGCGCCGCCGCAAGAAGGCCACCATCCGAGCGTACCCCGCCAAGGCCCAACAGACCCGCTATATCAAGCGAAATGAGGATGCCAGCCAGCAACGCACCCGCGCTTCCGGCCAAAATAGCGCCTTCTAGAATAAAGGGCAGCAGAGCCAAAGGCCCGGAGGCGCCGCCTACCAGCGTCGGAAAGACCGCAAATGCCGCCACAGAGAGCGCAAACCCAACCCGCAAGCCGCCGAGCCGAGACACGGCCAGGGCAACAATGATCTGAAAGAAAAGCACCGCCCCACCCACCAAAACGGCGCGCGGCATCAAGCCCGGCATCGCGAGCCAGAGCATGATGGGTACAATGCCAAGCCCGCCCAATGCCAGACGAGAGCCAATGAACCACCGATGCGCCGCAAACGTCGCATCCGAAGGACTTATGGAACGGTGGACACAATCGCCCAACACTTCAACCCAACGTTCTGCGAAGGGAATTCGACCAATCACGCACTGCCCCCACTATTGCCCAACAACCGTCAGCCGGTTCCGAATCTGGAAATACAGTGTGATGCAGGGACCTTAAACCTTCGCTAAATTTCCCGCTCAGAGTTTTGTCGATTTCGAGCAATTCTTAACAAAAGACCGATCAAAGGTTAACAAAACAGACAAACGTCGCCCAATTTTTAAAGATGGATTAACCACGCTTACAATCTATGCGTGTCAGATGTGGGTAGAGCCACAATCGGAGATTTGCAGTCGAGCATCAAGGGCTTACAAGAAAATCACGATCGCGTTGTAAGATAAAAGTTTATGCCATGGGTTTTGTGATCAGATCACTGTTTGTTATCGGCGTTCTGTATTTGCTTTCACCCATGCGGGCGGCATTGCCGGAGTGGCTTGCCCATCCGGCGGCGGGGCAGAGCGTGCAAGCCCAAGCCATTACGCCTGCCCAAGCCATTGCGCCTGCCCAAGCCATTGCGCCAACCCTTGCGAGCCTTTCAACCAAAACCGGTGTGCCCGTTGGCGTAAGCGTCGAAGCTTTGGGCAAAGCCGCCATTGCTGCCTGCAAAGGCCATGAGAAAGCTTGCCTTGACGCTGCGAGCACGACCATAAAAGGCGGTAGTGTCGGCGATGCCATTGAAGCCCTGTTGAAACAAAACGATGGCCTTGTGCCCGCAAGCGACAAAGTAAAGCCGGTTGCGATGCTCGAAACCGCGCCCGACGCCATGGCCATTCCGCTCCCGCCCCGGCGTGAGCCTGCGATCACGACGCAGAAGAAGATTTAATCTCGACCGATCAAGCGACACGCTCTACACCAGTCCTCTACCGAAGGGATTGGTTATGGCCGCGCGTTTTGAAGAGATCATCGAAAATTTCGGCTTTCTGGACGATTGGGAAGACCGCTACCGCTATCTGATCGAGCTTGGCAAAGATCTTCCCCCGCTGAATGCTGACGAGATGAACGAGGAAACCCGCGTCAAAGGCTGCGCCAGCCAGGTGTGGGTTATCCCCTCGGTGGAGCGTTCCGGCGCGGAACCCATCCTCAGCTTTCGCGGCCAAAGCGACGCGCATATCGTCAAAGGCCTCGTTGCCTTAACGGTCGCGCTTTATTCCGGCCACACCGCGTCCGACATTCTAGCCATTGATGCGCTCGACCTCTTCCGCAGCATCGGGCTGGCCGAACATCTCACCCCGCAGCGCTCGAACGGCGTGCGCTCGATGATCGAGCGCATCCGCCAAGACGCCAAACACGCCCTACCCCCTAAACCCTAAACCCTAAACCCTCTCCTCATCCGCCCACACCACAATCCCCTTCGAGCGATCCCGCCCTTTCGCCTCGCTGTCCAAGCCGTAATGCGCGGCCAAGCGGGCAAGCGCCAGCGAGAGCACCAGCTTGGCCGAGCGCGGCGGCCATCCGCGTTCGCGCTCCACGAGATCAAGCCCCTTGAGATAGCAGCAAATATCCAGAAGCAATCCGGCCATATCGGCCCCCACCGCCTCCAACGCCAGCTCCATTCTTTGCCGGGCCGCGATCATTGCATCGCTCAGCGAGCCGCCTCGGCCAGAGCTGGACCCCGCCCCAAACTGCCCCCAATCCATCGTGGTGCGCGGGTTGAGACCCGTTCGCTCAAAATCCGCCCGCAACCGCTCGCCCGCGGCAAAACAAACGGGCTCAATCAGCGGCCTGCCATCCGCCCCCTTGCGCCGCGCGAGCCAAGCCAGCGGACTTTCGCGCCGATCCACCAAAACCCGCTCGACGCCTTGCGCCGTCGTCCGATCCTCAATCTCGAACCCCTCGGCCAATTCCTGCGGCAGCCGATCAACAACGGTTTGCGCCACCGCCCGCCCCGCATCGGTCAGCGTCAACCGCGCGGTTTCGCCTCGACCACCCCATATAGCCCACCCCGCCGCCACCAGACGCTCGCAGAGGGTGGACTTAATCTGCCCCACCGCCAGCGTCACCCCACGCTTGGAAGCTGCTACCGAAACATAATCCGACCGCACCGAGCGCGTGGCAAAACACCCCTCCCCCGCAAGCTCCCGCAGTGCCATCGCCATAGCCCTCGTTAAGCCAATCCCCTTCTGCTCTTCCCGCATCATTCGCCTCCTTTGACGTTAGGTCAGTTTAAGGAGACTATTATCCTATTAATAAGAATGTCAAGCATTTTAGGAAAAATATCTTTAACCCCTCAGCGGCCTTGCCAAACACATTACGTTACGTAATATCGCAAATCCGCCTGCGTATCCGGCGAGCGTGTTTTGAGCGCAGTCGGATACGAGCAATGGACGAAAGAGCCACCTTCACGATTGATCCCTTCTTGACCCGCTGGACGGCGCGGGAAGGCGGGGCCGAACGCGCCAATTATGGTTTGTTTCTGATTGAGCTATGCGAAATGCTCGGCGTTGAACGGCCAGAACCCGCGGGTCACATCAAACACCTCAACAAATATAATTTTGACCGGCAGGTGGGCCGAGAAGACGAACACACAAAATTCATCGATCTCTATAAAAGCGGGTGCTTTATTCTGGAGGCGAAACAATCACGGTTGCCGGGCGGCAAAAAGGCGGTTGCCCTGCAAGCCTCGCTACCCGGCCTTGAACCTGAGCAACTCGGCAAACGCTCGATCAAAAAAGGCTGGGATGCGTTGATGGTCAACGCGAAGCGACAGGCGGAAGATTATGTGTTTCGCTTGGAGCCAACCGAACCCGCCCCACCCTTCATCATCGTCTGCGATGTCGGCCATTGCATGGAGCTTTACGCGGATTTCTCCGGCACGGGCCGCGCCTATTCCTATTATCCCGACCGCCAGAACTTCCGCATCTATATGGATGATTTGCGCGACCCCGCCATTCGCGCGCGCCTCGCAACCGTGTGGACCGACCCGCTGAGCCTCAACCCCGCGCGGGAAAATGCCCGCGTCACGCGCGAGATTGCGGATCGCTTGGCGAAAGTCAGCAAAGCGTTGGAAAAAAACCACCCGGCGGAAGAAGTCGCGCATTTTCTCATGCGATGTCTCTTCACCATGTTTGCCGAAGATGTGGATTTGCTCCCCAAAGGCGAATTTACCAAATTGCTAGATGACTGCATCGAACGGCCTTCAAGTTTCGCGCCTATGCTTGAAGACCTATGGGCCAAGATGGACGAGGCGGATTATAATAAGCGCTTTTATTCGGCCTTCGGACAACATTTGAAGCATTTCAACGGCAATCTGTTTAAAGCCCCCCGTGCCTTTCCGCTCGGCAAAGAGGAAATCGGCGAGTTGCTGGCCGCCGCCCGTCACGATTGGACGCGCGTTGAACCCGCCATTTTCGGCACACTTTTAGAACACGCGCTGGATGACAAAGAGCGCAGCAAATTGGGCGCGCATTACACACCGCGCCTCTATGTGGAGCGGATTGTCCAGGTCACCGTCATGGAGCCACTCCGCGCCGAATGGCGCGATGTGCAGATCAAGATTCAAGAGGCGGTCGACAATGCCGACAACAAAGAAGATGGACGCGACAAGGCCATCGGCTTTGCACGCGATTTTCACCACCAGCTGTGCAACACGCGCGTGCTGGACCCCGCCTGTGGCACGGGAAACTTCCTTTATGTGTCGCTTGAATTGATGAAAGGGCTTGAAGGCGAGATTTTGGAAAAGCTCGCCGAGCTTGGCTTTGAAGCCTTCGAGCTTGAACGCGAAACGGTTGATCCGCACCAATTTTTGGGCCTTGAACTCAACCCCCGCGCGGCGGCGATTGCCGAACTTGTCATTTGGATTGGCGCGTTGCAACAGCATTACCGTATTAAAAAGGAGCATCCGCCCGAGCCGATTTTGAAGGCGTTCAAAAACATCAATAAAGGCGAGCGCAAAGGCTTTGACGCCGTGCTGACATGGGACGGCTACCCCATGCCGCACCTCCAAACCCGTGACGGCAAGCCCATGGAAACCGCACCGAACGCCCGCCGCCCGGAATGGCCCGAGGCGGAATTTATTGTCGGCAACCCGCCCTTTATTGGTGGCAAGGATATCCGCTCCGAATTGGGCGATTTTTATACCGAGACGCTCTGGTCGGTGCACAAGCACATGAACGATAGCGCCGATTTCGTGATGTATTGGTGGGACCGCGCAGCAGAAATTTTAACGCGTAAGAACACGAAGCTCAAACGCTTCGGCTTCATCACCACCAATTCAATCAGCCAAGTCTTCCAACGCCGCGTCACCGAGCGGCATTTGACGGCGAAAAACCCGATCAGCCTTCTGTTTGCGATTGCTGATCATCCTTGGACGAAGGCCACCAAAGACGCCGCCGCCGTGCGGATTGCGATGACGGTTGCGGAAGCGGGCACGCATGATGGGGTGGTTTTGGAAGTAACACGAGAAGCGGAACTTGATACGGATACGCCAGACATCAAATATGATCGTACAGAGGGTCGCATTAATTCCGATTTGTCGGTTGGGGTGGACGTAACAAAAGCAAGGGCTTTGTTGGCGAACGAAGGCATTTGTTCACCCGGTGTGAAACTGCACGGTTCAGGCTTTATCGTCACGCCACAAGAAGCCGCATATTTGGGCCTTGGCAAGCGCGCGGGCCTTGAAAAACACATAAGGCTCTATCGGAATGGTCGAGATTTAATGGCCAATCCGCGAAATGTGATGGTGATTGATTTGTTTGGGCTCTCTGCCGAACAAGTGAGGCACGATTTTCCAGAGGTGTATCAGCATCTCCGCGAAACAGTTTACAAGGCTCGGGAGGAGCAAGTTAAAAAGTCATCGACAAATGACGCCATCGCATATCTTGAAAAATGGTGGATTTTTGGGAAACCTCGGAGCGAACTTCGCCCCGCTTTAGAAAATCTTCCCCGCTATATCGCAACCGTAGAAACCGCAAAGCACCGCGTGTTTCAGTTTCTCGACGCGGAGATTTTGCCGGACAATATGCTCGTAGCAATTGCCTCAACAGATGCCGCGCAATTGGCAATTCTTTCGAGTGGAATTCATCGGAATTGGGTTTCGGCTAATTCCGCTTCGCTCGGCATGTATATTGGTGACGTACGATACACCAAATCCCGCTGCTTCGACCCCTTCCCCTTCCCCGACGCATCAGCGGCCCACAAAACCGCCCTCCGCGCGCTAGGCGAAGAACTCGACGCCACCCGCAAGCGCGTTTTGGCCGAGCACCCCGATTTGACGCTCACGGGCCTCTATAACGTCCTCGAAAAACTCAAAAGCGGTGCCGTCCTCACGCCGGAAGACGAAGACGTAAAACATCGCGGCCTTGTAATCATCCTCAAAGAACTCCACGAGCAGATCGACCGCGCCGCCTTCGACGCCTATGGCTGGCCGCACACGCTAAGCGACGAGGAAATTCTCGCCCGTCTCGTGGCTCTCAACGCCGAGCGTGCCGAAGAAGAAGCCCGCGGCCTCGTGCGCTGGCTCAGGCCCGACTATCAACGCCCCCGCTTCGGTAAAGGGCTCGTCTCCGAAGTCGCCATCGAATTCGATTTGGGCGAGACGGTGGTCTCCATCGACAGAGGCCTACCCGTCTTCCCGAAGGACCGCTACGAGCAACCTTTGGCTGTCAAACGCGTGCTGATGTCCGCCATCCACCCCATGAGCGCCGACGCCATCGCCCGCGCCTTCAAAGGCCCCGCCAAACCCCGGGTTCAGCGCATCGCCACCATCCTCAACGTGCTCGTGCGCTATGGGGATATTATAGAAATGGGAGAAGGGAAGTTCGCGGCAAGGGCAGCAGCGTAATTTATCCGTCATTGCGACCGCGAGCGAAGCTCGGCGGGAAGCAACCCAGTTGATGGTGAAAGATAAAACGCAATATTACCATTGCGCTTTAATAATATCGGCTAGCTGGGTTGCTTCGCTCTCGCTCGCAATGACGGATGGATCGATTGAATTTCCCGCCCCCCTCTACCGCAACATCGGTGACAACTGCTTAAACTCCGGTGTCCCCGAGCGTTCGAGCCATTCGAAAAACACCATCTCGGCGGTAACCACTGTCACCCAAGCAGCCGCCATCCGCTGCTTGGCCGCATCAACATCCGTCGCCGCGCGGCTTGAAATCGCATCCGCCACCACAAACACCTGATACCCGGCAGAAGCCGCGTCCAGCGCCGTTTGCAGCACGCAGACATGGGCTTCCATGCCCACCACCACCAATTGCTGGCGCGCCTCATGCGCGGCGAGATGAGCGGCAATACCCTCGTCTTTCAGGCAGGAGAACGCGGTCTTTGCAAAAACAGGTGCCTCCTCGCCGCAAGCCGCGCGAAGCTCCGGATCGGTAGGGCCTAAGCCCTTGGGGTATTGCTCGGTCAGCGTGATTGGCACGCCCAGCACGCGGGCGGCGTCAATAACAAACCGCGCCCGCGCCACCATCGCCTCCACCGCATGGATTGTGGGGATCAGTTTCGCCTGAATATCCACAACGAGCAGCTGCGAGGCCGCCCGCTCCAATAGTCCCCCGCCCTGCACCATTTTCACGGCCATAAAATTACGTAGCGTCAGGTATGAAATTCAAAACAGTCGCATTGATGCAGTAGCGCATACCCGTTGGCCGTGGCCCATCGGGAAACACATGGCCCAGATGCGCGTCACACACCGCACACAGCACCTCGACGCGGCGCATGCCCAGCGTCAAATCCTCGTTCTCAAGGATCAACCGCCGATCAATCGGCTGGAAAAAGCTCGGCCAACCGGTGCCGGATTCGAACTTGGTCTCGGATGTAAACAAATCAGTTTCGCAACAAACACAACGGTATACGCCGCGCCGCTTCTCATCCCAGCCCGGCCCCGTGCAGGCCCGCTCGGTCCCATGCTCGCGCGCAATGCGATATTGCTCAGGCGTCAGCCGCGCGCGCCATTCCGCCTCGGAATGCGTGACTTTAACCGGATACGAAGTATTACTCATGGCTGCAGCCCGTCCTCATGAAAGATGTCGCGTTTGATAGTAGCATCACAAAGGTGAGAAATCACTGGCAATCTTTGATGTAATCAGCGCGACTTCTACATAAAAAAAATTAAAATGCGATGATCGGAAATTTTGCGTACTGAAAAATTGAGTTAATTTTAGCAACAGTC
>CANCAR010000033.1 GCA_947374125.1 Hyphomicrobiales bacterium
AGGGGGAAGGGAAAAACGACGGCAAGCATCAAATGAGACCTATCGAACGAGTGTAAGACTAGATTTAGAATGATTGAAGGCGACACCCTATGAACTTAACCATTCACCCGCACGATCTTGGCCCTACACCGGCAGCACCACTCCCAGAACTGCCCGAGCATTCGTCGCGCGGTCGATTGGAGCGCGTGCTGCGCCGTGGTGAATTCGCCATTACCGCTGAACTCAATCCACCCGACAGCGCCAATCCTGATGACGTTTATGAGCGCGTCGCGCATTTTGATGGGTGGGTGGATGGTATCAATGCGACCGATGGCTCGGGCGCCAATTGCCATATGTCGAGCGTCGCCATTTGTGCGCTTTTGACGCGGGTTGGTTATTCGCCGATTTTGCAAATCTCCTGCCGCGATTACAACCGCATCGCTATTCAAGGCAATGTGCTGGGAGCTGCCGCGCTGGGTGTGTGCAATGTTCTCGCGCTAACCGGCGACGGTGTGCAGGGTGGCGATCACCCTGAAGCGAAACCCGTGTTTGATCTTGATTCCACATCGCTGCTCGCGACGATGAAAAAGATGCGCGATGAACGCGCGTTTTTATCGGGTCGCAAAATCACCGATCCGCCGCGTTTGTTTTTGGGCGCTGCTGAAAATCCGTTTGCTCCGCCGTATGATTGGCGTCCATTGCGTTTGGCCAAAAAGATCGCGGCTGGCGCTCAGTATTTCCAGACGCAATATTGCTACGATATTCCACTGCTTAAAACCTTTATGCAGAAAGTGCGGGATATGGGCTTGGATAGCCAAGCCTATATTTTGGTGGGTGTTGGCCCGCTGCCTTCGGCCAAGACGGCGAAATGGATGCGCTCCAATGTCGCCGGCGTGCATATTCCAGATGCGGTGATCAAGCGTTTGGAGGGGGCTGAAAACCAAAAGGCCGAGGGCATCAAGCTTTGCATTGATCTCATCCAAGAAATCAAAGAGATTGCAGGCGTCGCTGGTGTGCACATTATGGCTTATCGGCAAGAAGAGAGCGTTGGGCATATTGTCAGCGAATCAGGCATTTTGAAGGGCCGCCAGCCTTTCCGCCGCGCGTTCGCAACCTTGGCCGATAGCGAGATGCCGCCTTCCTCTGTCGCAATGGGACAAGTGCTCACACCCGCTTGACGCTAATAGACCAATCACAATGTAAATTCAGCCTTTCTAGGGAAAACGCCATGACCGATACGGTTCTCAGTTCGCACAAGAAGGAAGTCATCATCGGCTTCGAGCGCCGCTTCGTCATGATTGGCGAGCGCATCAATCCAACCGGTCGCAAATTGCTTGCCGCTGAAATGGCAGCAGGTGATTACACCCGCGTCATTGCCGACGCTTTGGCTCAAGTCGAAGCTGGCGCGCAAATGCTCGATGTGAATGCTGGTATTCCGCTCGCCGACGAGCCCGCCATTCTGGCCGAAGCCATTCGCCGCGTGCAGGAAGTGGTTGATGTGCCGCTTTCGATTGATAGCTCGATTGTTGCAGCACTCGAAGCAGGGCTTGCGGTCTACAAAGGCAAAGCGCTGGTGAACTCGGTGACGGGCGAGGAAGATCGCCTCGAAACCGTTCTGCCGCTCGTCAAAAAATATGGCGCAGCCGTTGTTGCGATCTCCAACGACGAAACCGGTATTTCTGAAGATCCAGACGAGCGGTACAAGATTGCCAAGAAGATTGTCGAGCGCGCCGCCGATTATGGTATTCCGCGTTCGGACGTTGTGGTTGATCCTTTGGTGATGCCCGTTGGTGCGTTGAACGATGCGGGTGCTAAACTGATGCATCTGCTCCGCCGTTTGCGTGAAGAGTTGAAGGTCAACACCACCTGTGGCGCGTCCAACTTCTCCTTCGGGCTTCCAAACCGCCGTGGCTTGGCCGCGGCCTTTATGCCCATGGCAATTGGCGCGGGCATGACATCGGCCATCATGAACCCCCTTCATGCCGAAGATATCCAAGCCATTCTTGGTGCTGACGTGATGATGGGCCACGATCCAAATTGCGCATCTTGGATTCGCAAATACCGTGAACCTGTGCCAGAAGGCCAAGAAGGTGGTGCAGCCGACCGTCGTGGTCGCGAAGGCCGCCGCCGTACCCGCGAATAGGATTTTCTGTGACCGAACAACACCGTATTGTCTTTACGCCTTCGGGCAAACGCGGCGATTTTGCTGAGGGCACATCCGTGCTTGAAGCAGCCCGTGCACTGGGTGTTGATGTGGATAGTGTGTGTGGTGGGCGTGGCATTTGCGGCCGTTGTCAAATCTTGGTCGCGGAAGGCGATTTTGCCAAGCACGGTATTCAATCCACCGCCGACCACCTCACGGAATGGAATTCGGTAGAGGAGCGCTACACCTCAAAGCGCGGTGCGCTTGGCGATCATCGACGGTTAGGCTGTCAGGCTAAACTCTGCGGTGATGTCGTCATCGACGTGCCGCCTGAAAGCCAGGTCCATCGCCAAGTCGTTCGCAAAAAGGCCGAGACGCGGGACATTACCCTTGAACCCGTGGTTCGCCTTTATTTCGTTGAAGTGGCTGAGCCGGATATCGATAGCCCATCCTCGGATTACACCCGTCTGGTCGAAGCGCTGAAGTCGCAGTGGAAAATTGCCGCAAGCATGCCGGATTTGGCCGTGTTGCGTGGGATGCAAAAGACACTGCGGAAGGGCGAATGGAAAGTCACCGTCGCCGTTCGTAAAGGCCACGATATTGTCGCCATCTATCCCGGCTTGGTTGAAACCGCTTATGGCGTTGCGGTCGATGTCGGTTCGACGACCATCGCCGCGCATCTTTCCGACCTTTATAATGGCGAAACGCTCGCCTCCGCTGGCTTAATGAACCCGCAAATTCGCTTCGGCGAAGATCTCATGAGCCGCGTTTCCTATGTGATGATGAATCCGGGCGGCGAAGTCGAGATGACTGATGCTGTTCGCGCGGCACTCGATGATCTCGTCGGCGAGGTTGTGAAAGAAGCGGGCATTACGCGCGAGGGTATTGTCGAGATGACGGTCGTCGGTAACCCGATCATGCATCATTTGTTTTTAGGCCTTGATCCAACCGAACTCGGCGGCGCGCCTTTCGCGCTGACGCTCGATAAAGGACAGGACGTTAAGGCGCGGGAGGTAGGCCTTTCCATTGCTCCGGGCGCGTTTGTTTATCTGTTGCCGTGCATCGCGGGCCATGTGGGAGCCGATACCGCTGGTGTCGTGCTGTCCGAAGCGCCACATTTGAACGATGAAGTAACACTTGTCGTCGATGTCGGCACGAATGCTGAAATCGTGCTCGGCAACAAAAAGCGGTTGCTTGCTTGCTCCTCTCCTACCGGCCCTGCCTTTGAAGGCGCGCAGCTTTCCTCCGGCCAACGTGCAGCACCTGGCGCCATTGAACGCGTTCGGATTGACCACGAAAGCTTAGAGCCAAAATTCAAAATCATCGGCTCGGATCTCTGGTCGAACGAAGAAGGCTTCTGGGAAGAAGCCGCGAAAACCGGCGTCAATGGCATTTGTGGTTCGGGGATCATCGAGGCCATTGCCGAAATGTATCTCGCGGGCGTTATCACCCAAGACGGCGTGATCGATGGCGATTTGCAGGCGCGTACGCCCCGCATCGTCAATGAAGGCCGCACCTTTACTTATGTCCTCAACGATGGCGAGCCGCGTATTACTATCACGCAAGCCGATGTGCGCGCTATCCAGCTCGGCAAAGCAGCGCTCTATGCGGGCGTTAAATTATTGCTCGATCATTATGGTGTCGACCATGTGGACCGCATCACGCTAGCAGGCGCGTTTGGCAGTCATATCGACGTAAAATACGCGATGGTGCTGGGCCTAATTCCGGACTGCGATTTATCGAAAGTCGGCTCAGCAGGTAACGCCGCCGGAACAGGCGCTCGGATTGCCTTGCTCAATGAGACGGCGCGTGGTGAAATCGAAAGCGTTGTCGGTAAAATCGAAAAAATTGAGACGGCGATGGAGCCAAAGTTCCAAGCGCATTTCGTGAGCGCGATGGCGATACCGAACAAAGTCGATGTGTTTAGTAATTTGTCGAAGGTTGTGACCTTGCCGCCGCTTAAAGTGCACGCCGAGCCTGCCGAGGGCGAGGGTGGACGACGTAGACGGCGGGGATAAAATAATCCTCATGGTGAGCCGCCGCAAAGCGGCGTGTCGAACCACGGCTACCGGTCCTTCGACTCACATTGCTTCGCAATGTGGCTCAGGATGAGGGGAGTAGGCGCTTACCGGGTTGATGAAAGTGAGATAAGTCATGATCAGCGTCTTCGACCTCTTCAAAATCGGCATTGGCCCGTCGAGCTCGCATACGGTTGGTCCTATGGTCGCGGCGCATCGGTTTGTTGATTTGCTCAATGAGACCGTAGGCCTAGGCCGCGTTGGTCGTATCAAGACGGAACTCTTCGGCTCACTCGCCTGGACAGCGAAAGGACACGGCACCGAGACGGCCATTTTGTTAGGTCTTTCGGGCTTCTTACCGGCAGAAGTCGACCCCGATCTTGTCGAAGAGATGATTGCTTCCATCACACGCGATGGATCGCTTGAACTCGGCGGGGTTCGCGCCATGCCGTTTACCTTGGACGAGGATTTGGTTCCGAATAAAAAAGAGCTGATGAAGCGGCATTCCAACGCGATGCGGTTTCAGGCGTTTAGCGCCGAAGGCGGGTTGCTCACGGAAAAGGCCTATTACTCCATCGGTGGCGGCTTTGTGGTCACCGATGAGGAAGAAGCATCGGGCGGCGCGGGCGGGCCTGATTTGCCCTATAAATTCACCAATGCGGTGGAGCTTCTGGCGCTCTGTAACACCACTGGAAAGAGCTTCGCCGAGCTACAACGCGACAATGAGCGCGTGACAAAAAGCGATGCCGAGATTGACACCACTTTGGACAAAATCCGCGAAGTGATGTTTGCCTGTATTGATCGGGGTTGTCGGCAGGAAGGCATTCTGCCGGGCGGCTTAAAAGTAAAACGGCGCGCAAAATCCATTCATCTGCAGCTTGAAGCAGGCAAGAGCGCTAATCGCAGGCCCGCGCATGAAATTATGGATTGGGTGAGCCTTTACGCCATTGCGGTGAATGAAGAGAATGCCGCAGGTGGCCGCGTTGTAACGGCTCCAACGAATGGCGCTGCGGGAATCATCCCGGCGGTCTTACGGTATGCGAAAGATTTTTGCCCCGAATATTCGCTTGAAGCTAGCCGCGATTATTTACTAACAGCAGCGGCGATTGGCTCACTGATTAAACAGAATGCATCGATCTCTGGAGCCGAAGTCGGCTGTCAGGGTGAAGTGGGTTCAGCCTCCG
Organism: Hyphomicrobiales bacterium; assembly: GCA_947374125.1. GTDB lineage: Bacteria > Pseudomonadota > Alphaproteobacteria > Rhizobiales > Beijerinckiaceae > CAIUPE01. The sequence goes on from CANCAR010000033.1 coordinate 5,325, forward strand.
CCATGGCCGCCGGTGGCCTATGTGCCTTGTTGGGCGGCACACCGGAGCAGATTGAAAACGCGGCTGAGATCGCGCTCGAGCATCATCTTGGCATGACGTGTGACCCCATCGGGGGCTTGGTACAAATCCCCTGCATCGAGCGCAACGCCTTTGGCGCGAACAAGGCGATTGTGGCGGCCTCTTTGTCGCTACGCGGCGATGGCACGCATAGGGTGTCACTTGATGAAGTGATCGAAACGATGCGCCAGACGGGCATTGATATGCTCGTGAAATATAAAGAAACCGCGCAAGGCGGGTTGGCTGTGAATGTCGCGGATTGTTGAGTCGCAATGAACCGCGAGGCTTCTGCCTCGCATCTTAAGAGCGCACCGGGAGGCGCGCGGTCTGACGAGCAGGTAGGTTGACATTGGACCGCGATGCTCCTGCCTCGCAACATAACGGCCCGTATCGAATTTTTATTCATTACCTTGACCTTACGACAATAAAATTCGACCACTGATCGTCTTTGATGAATTTTGTTGACTTATATGGCAACGATTGCTACGCTATCGAATAGTGGGAGTCTGGTGCCATTCCGACCGCGCAATGTGCCGTTGGGGAGGGCTTGGAGACGTATTTGGCTAGCGCCATCGGTGATTGTTTGGCTTGAAACCAAGGTTTTCGATGCTGTTTCATCTCTGGGCAATCATCGAACACCGTATGAACAGTTTGACGACCTTATGGAGATGTTTTGTGCGGGATCCTCACTACAATCACCGCGTAATTTTAGGGCCTTGAGGCCTACAGATCAGTCCATTTGGGAGCTTAAAACCGACGATATTAGATTTTTCGGGTTTTTTGCAGAAAAGAATGAATTTGTGATTCTTTTCGGCGATTTTGCGGACCGGGTTAAGGATCACAATCTTTATGCAGGGTATCGCAATGAGACGGCAAGAATACGTGCCAGTTTTAATCTGCAATCCTATGTAACAGGAATTTCTTATGATGAAGTTTTATCAGACGCGAATAGACCCTAAAGAACGCCAAGTCGCCCGCTTTTTGGGGGATGTCGAGCGGGCGTTTCAACGCGCGTTTACCGAAGCCAAAAAGGAACGAAAACTAACACAGCAGCAGATTGCTGTGGCTCTTGGGGTAGACCGTTCCGCGATCAACCGCCGCTTGCTCGGGCGCGAGAACATGACCGAGCGCTCAATAGCCGAAATGGCTTGGGCGATGGGATACGATATTGAGTTTAAGTTGGTGCGGCGTGAAGCGATGCACGAAGCGGAAAACACACTCGCGGCGGAATAAGGTTTAGCGGTTTGGACCGCGAGGCTCCTGCCTCGAAATGCTAGCGCTACCCAAGAGGCGCGCGGTCCAATTCACATCACATCAAATCCCGCGCGACTTTATCGTCCCATTCGCGCACCAGAATGGAAACCCCATTCTCAAACACTTCTGTCCGCGCTTTGACGTAGAAATCGGTAAGCGTTGACGTCATTTCAAGCCGTGTTTCCGAGCGGATCATCCGCTGAGATGGTCAATGCGCAGTTGAGATCGTGGCGCAGCAAGGTGCCCGTTTCGAAGCAGTTCCCCCGCGACAAATTTTTTCGGCCATGGTGCTTGCCAAACAATTCCCTTCGAAGCAATAAATATTACGTAACGGAATTTTAATGCCGTGCGGCTTGAGGAAACTGACCTATGTCTGATGATCTTCTTTCTATAAACGATCAAAAAGAGGCATTATCAAAGGCATATATTGAAGCCGTTGCGGCCGGAGCAAGGTTCACAACTTCAGAGCCAAAAATTGATCGCGACAGTGTAGATATTACAATTTATTCAGGTGATAATAGATCTGCCCGATTGGATATTCAATTAAAAGCTACCCAAAAACTCGGCGATCCGATAAACGGTCGCTTCAAATTTTCTCTTAAACTTAAAAATTACAACGATTTAATTCGGGACACCATGGTACCTCGAATTCTTGTTGTTCTTGACCTGCCTGAAAATGAAAATGAATGGTTGAGTGTGAGCCCTAGTGAACTTATCCTCCGCAAATGTGCTTATTGGCAGAATTTAAACGGATTGCCCAATACAGAGAATACAGAAAATATTACGATTCATATCAAAAATTCAAACCGGTTCGACGTGGCAGGACTAAAAGAACTGATGCGACAAGCTGGAGCAGGAAAAATCGAATGAGGGCTCAAATAATTGATGCTGACGCATTGCGGGCAGTCTCCCCTATTTCGCTGGCCGCTTTCGCTCGCAGTGAAGGATGGTCGAAAGCAAGCCCATATGGTGATCATGCCAATGTATACGTTAGCAGTAGTCGTGCCGATATTATTATACCTACCACGAATCATTTGGCAGATTATGCATCCGCTGTTTCACGGCTCATTGGTATATTTGCTGAAATCACTGACCAAGATGAATTAGTAACATTTCGCAATTTGATTGAATCAGAACGTGATGTTGTGCGTGTACGTGCCCACGGCAACGAGGACGACGGTTCAATTGCATTAGATCGGGGAGTAAAACTCATAAATCATGCCCAAGAAATGCTTCTTGCGGCAGCTTGTTCCGTTAAATCGCCGCAGCCGCTTTATCGTGCTGGAGCAAACCGAGAGGCAACGGATTACATGCGAGAAGTTAGATTAGGACAAACTGAACATGGGAGCTTTGTTGTAACGCTCCTATCACCTGTTCCGCCATCCATGGGCCATGTGCAACTCAAGCTCGATCCAGCATGGGCACGTTTTGACGAAGAGCCTATTGAGCGGCGGGTTACTAGACGCTTGATGGACGCGCTCGAAGCATCCAGAAAGGCGGCTGAATTGGCTCTCTCGGGCGATGCCGATGCGTTCGATAATGCGGTAGCCTCTGGGGTAAGCGCCAATTTATGTGAAGCAATTTCTGGATTGGTCGATCAATCACAGGAACTTGACGTGAGTTTAACTTGGGCAAAGACGCGGCCAACGCCGGAAGCGATGCGGAGGGTAGTTTTCTCGCAAAGAGATGCGAAAACATTCCGTGAGGCAGCAAGATTGTTTAGGTCAAAGCAACCGGTACCGGATGTCATTCTCTATGGAACTGTTAATAAATTAAAGCGAGAACAGGCGGAAGAAGATGGATCAGTTACACTTCGAGTAATGTATGAAGAAAGGATGCAATCGGTAAACGCGATACTGGATCGAGCTAATTACAGTAAAGCTGTAAAAGCTCACGACGAAAAGACGCCAGTTATTGTAACCGGAGATCTTGAACGAATTGGAAATCGTTGGCGAATTATGAATTCACGAATTACTGAACTGCGAAATGATGAATCTGTTGACATTGATATTACTGATTAATTATTTTTTTTGGAATTAGAAATTTCTAAATCTTCTCAATCAAAGTTATTTGTACAATTCTTAAAGCTGCTCACATCAAATCCCGCGCGACTTTATCATCCCATTCGCGCACCAGCAGGGATACCCCATTCTCAAACACTTCCGTCCGCGTTTTAACGTAGAAATCGGTAAGCGTTGACGTCATTTCAAGCCGCGTTTCCGAGCGGATCATCCAATCCTCTCGACCCATTTCGTAAGCGCCATCAATCACATAGCGGGCACAGAGCGGATCATCTGCCGAAATCGTCAATTCGCGGTTGAGATCGTGGCGCAGCGAGGTGCCGGTTTCGTCAAACCGCAACACGCCTTCGCCAAACACACCGCCCTCCCCCACCGTGCGGTAGGTCGCGCTGTTGGTGAGGAGATCAAGTTCGACGGTTCGCTCAGCATGGCCTTCGCGCAGCAGCGTCGTCGGCGCGCGTGGAGCGCTTAACGCGGGCTCAAAGCTGACCTTGGCATCTTCGGGTGAACCATCGCGTGTCGGCAAAGTTAGTGCCGAGCCCCCTGTTCGGAGGGTTAAGGTTGCAGCTTCGGGCGACGGCCAGATCAAAGGCCAATAGGCCGTGGACAGAGCTAGCCTAATGGTGCTGCCCTTTTTAAACACATGCCCACAGGCATTGAGCGTCAGTTTGACGTTATAAAAATGCCCGGGCTTTAACGCTTCCGGATGCTCATGCGAGTCCCGATGCGTGAGGTTCAACACGGCATAGGAGACCCGGTGGGAAGCTCCATCCGCCCGCACATGGCAAAGCCGCGCGGCGAGTTGGGCGATGGGCTTGTCGGAGGCAATTTCAAACTCAAATTCAGGTGCGCCGAGAATCGCAATATCGGCTTCCAGCGGTACCGTATCAAAACAAAGGCTCATTCCATCGTCGATGCGTTGGTCGGAAGGTTGCTCGCCCTTAACGCCCGTACCCATCCATTCACCACAGGTGAGGCCCGTCCATTGCGGTGAGCGGAAGGCGATGTCGCGCGAGGGGGAAGCTGCACCGCCCAAACGACCATCGCCCAACGCTAGCTTAAGCGCCTTGATGCGAGGTGAAGGCCAAACCTTCTCGGCGGCCCAATAGCCTTGGCGATGATCGGCCCAACTCCCCGCGCCCGCCTCATCCTCAATATAGGCGCGGAGCATTGGCTCTTGCATGATGCCAGTATTTTCGCCCTTTAACCAATGATCCCACCAGCGTTGCGCTTCTTGTAGGAAGCCGATCGCCGGACCTGGAACACCATCTTGCGGGTAAATATGCGCCCAAGGCCCTAAAATACCCAAGCGCGGCACCTTTAAGCCTTCGAGCAAGCGCGGTAGCGTGTTGGTATAGGCATCGGCCCACCCGCCCGTGATCATCACGGGGATGTTAATCGCGCTCCAATCCTCGTTCACCGAGCCGTGTTTCCAATAGGCGTCGCGGCGTTGATGGGCCATCCAGAGCATCGGCCAATTCGGCATGGCTTTGACGCGGCTCAGCCATTCCTCGCGCCAGCGTTCGCCGACAATGGCGGGATCTAGCGGACGCGTCTGATAGGCGTGCATAATGGCACCCCACCAGAGATTATCGTTTAGAAGGCACCCACCCATATAGTGAATATCGTCCGTATAACGATCATCCGTCGAGCACACCGAAATAATCGCTTTCAACGCTGGCGGGCGGCGCATGGCGACTTGCAAGCAGTTAAACCCGCCCCAGCTTTTACCCATCATGCCAACAGAACCGGAGCACCAAATTTGTTCGGCAATCCAAGCGATGACTTCTATCGCGTCGTCCTGTTCTTGCAGAAGATACTCATCCTCCATCAAGCCATCGGATTCACCCGAGCCACGCTGATCCACCCTGATTGCGGCCGTGCCATGCCGCGCGAACCAGCCATGCATGGGTTCATCCCGCCCGCGCGTGCCATCCGTTTTGCGATAGGGGATATATTCAAGCACGCAGGGGACGGGTTTTTGATCGGCATCGACGGGAAGCCATAAACGCGCGGCGAGTCTGGTGCCGTCTTTGAGAGGAATGAAGATATTCTCGATGACGCGAACGCCGTCTTTCACTGTCTCACCCGACATCGCGAGGCCCCCTTCGTGCCATTTTGGATTAAGTGTCGGACGGCTTGCGGCGCTCTGTCAACGCTTCTGCATAGCCGCCACTTCGCCGAGCAACCAAAACCTAAAGCGTGCAATCGCAGGCTCGTCCGCCCGATCTTGCCGCGAGACCAGATACCAGCGCGCCGGTTGCGGCACCGAATGGGCAATGGGCTCCATCAAACGCCCCGCCGCAATATCCTGCGCCGCCAGAAAATCCGGCACAACCGCGATGCCCTGCCCGTCGCAGGCGGCCTCTAACACCAATAAATAACTATCAAACCGGATGGTTGCCGCCTCGCCAAGGCCCGAGACGCCCGCCGCTCCCAGCCAAACATCCCAATCGCGAATGGCGGTATAAACCTGCAAACTCGTATAGGCTGTTACATCTTGTGGCGTTTGAAGGGGTGGCCCTTTTTCCAGTAATTTCGGGCTACACACCGCAACCAGCCGCGATTCAAACAGAGGCGTATACGAAAACCCCGGTCGGTTCGGCTCGGTTGTTGAGATTAACCCGACATCGGCGTGGCGCGGGTCGAATTCCCAATCCATTTGGCTCGCGTTAAACCGCACCAGCAAATCGGGGCAGGATTGCTGAAGCGCGGAGAGCCGCCCCATCATCCAACGGGCGGCGACCGTGACATAAAGCTGCACGGTCAATTCCTGCTGCGCGGGGCGGGAGACCAATTGCGTGCCGATGTCGATTTTCTCAAACCCTTCCCGCAAATAAGGGAAATACAAGCGTCCGGCATCGGTCAGCTCGACTTTGCGGCCCGTTCGGCGAAACAAATCCTTTCCTAACCATTTTTCCAAATGCGCGATTTGATGGCTGACCGCCGATTGCGTGATGTTCAGTTCTTCGGCAGCTAAGCGAAAGCTCTCATGCCGTGCGGCTGCCTCAAACGCACGTAACGCGGTGAGCGGCGGCAATGACAAAGGGCGGGAATGGGCAAGCATTGGCGGTTGGTTCGTATTCATCAGTTGAATTAAATTCATCTCAAGATGAAAATCAATCTCTTGACGATCAAGCCCGCGCGGCCTCTTGATCGATTAAACGTTTTTTGAGGGAGAAGCAGCGATGACGATGGAAACACCAGAGGGCAGCGCACCCGATTCAGGCCGCCGTGGTGGCCGTGATGCTCGCCGCGCAGCCCGTGCGCGCCCACTTTCCGATCAGGATCGGCCGATTTGGCCTGGTCTTCCCGGCGGCAAGTTCAAGGTCCTGTCCGACGAGGACATGCAGAAAATCCATCACAAGATTCTCGATGTGTTAGAGCAAATTGGCTTTGCTGATGCCATCCCTTCCACCATCGACTACATGACGAAAGTCGGAGCGGTGATGGGTGAAGATGGTCGTATGCGGTTTCCGCGCGCGCTCGTCGAAGACACCATCGCCAAAACTGCCCGCCGCTTCCCGCTCTACGCCCAAGACCCGCGCTACGACATGGATCCATGGGGCAAGAATGTGTATTACGGCACCGCCGGTGCTGCGGTGAACGTGGTTGAGCCGCTTACCGGCGAATACCGCGAGTCGACCGTTGTCGATCTCTATGATTGCGCCCGCATCGTCGACCATTGCGACAATATCCACTTCTTCCAACGCACTAATGTCTGTCGCGAGCTGCCAAGCCCGCGCGATCTCGACATCAACACGGCCTATGCGAGCGTTGTCGGCACCACGAAACATGTCGGCACCGGCATGACGCATCCCGATCACGTCAAAGAAGTGCTCGAAATGCTGCATATGATTGCAGGCGGCGAGGATAAATGGCGCGAACGTCCTTTTGTCAGCCAGTCCAACTGTTTCGTTGTGCCGCCTTTGAAATTCGCCGAAGACGCCTGCAAATGCTTGGAAGTCGCAGTTCTTGGTGGCATGCCAGTGCTCTTACTCTCCGCTGGCCAAGCGGGCGCAACCGCTCCGGCCTCGCTCGCTGGAACGGTCGTGCAAGCGGTCGCCGAATGCCTCGTTGGCCTGATTTATGTAAACGCGATCAAGCCCGGCGCGCCTTACATTTTCGGCACTTGGCCCTTCGTGTCTGATCTTCGCACCGGCGCGATGTCGGGCGGTTCACCGGAGCAGGCCTTGCTTTCTTCGGCTTGTGGCCAGATGGCAAATTTCTACGATCTCAATGGCGGCACAGGCGCTGGCATGTGCGACTCGAAAATGATCGATTTCCAAGCCGGATACGAGAAAGCCTATAACCTCACCCTCGTCGGCAATGCTGGAACGAACCTCATCTATGAAGCAGCCGGTATGCACGCCTCGCTTCTCGGCATTTGCAAAGAAACGCTTGTCGCCGATAACGACATCATCGCAGCCGCCCAGCGCACGATGCGTGGCATTGATACATCGGATGAGGCACTTAATATCGACACGATCCGCGATGTCTGCATCGGCGGCCCGGGACATTATTTAGGCTCCGACCAGACGCTGCACCTGATGCAACGTGATTATGTCTACCCCTCCATCGGCGACCGTTGGAGCCCGAACGAGTGGAATGAACGCGGTCGGCCGACTTATGTTGATCGCGCGGTAAAGAAGACAGCAGAAATTTTGAAGAACCACCATCCTAAGCACATTAGCCGCGAAGTGGATGACGCGATCCGCGCGAAATTCCCGATCAAGCTGGATCGGAAGGATATGGGTGAGATGGTGTGAGCCGTCATTGCGAGCGATAAGCGAAGCAAACGAGCTGATGGAAAAGAAAAAAGTAGCGTGATACCGTTTCAAGTCTTTCTTCACCGTCAGCTAGATTGCTTCGCTGCCGCTCGCAAGGACGGATAAGTAACGAACAAAAAAGGAAACACCCCATGGCCGCTCTGCCCTCACACGCTTCTGTTGTTATCGTGGGAGGCGGCATTGTCGGCTGCTCCACCGCCTATCATTTGGGCAAGCTTGGCGTGAAAGACGTCGTGCTATTAGAGCGCAAGCGCCTTACCAGTGGCACCACATGGCATGCGGCGGGGCTTGTGCGCTCGTCGCTCTACACGCAAAACCTGACGCGGTTGGCCAAATACACGGTTGATCTCTACACCAATCTGGAGAAGGAAACCGGCCAAGCCACGGGCTTTGTGCAGCCCGGCTCCATCTCCATCGCCACCAATCCCGAGCGCTGGCAGGAATTGCGCCGCGCCGCCGATATGCTGCGCTCCTTCGATGTCGAAGCGTATGAAATTAGCCCAAAAGAAGCGCAAGCCAAATGGCCGTTGATGAATGTCGATGATGTCGTGGGCGCTGTTTGGTATCCGTCCGATGGCAAATGCAATCCCATCGACACGACCATGGCGCTTGCCAAAGGCGCGCGAATGTCAGGCGTTGCCATTCATGAAAATATGCTCGTCACCAAAATCATCGTCGAGAATGGCCGCGCGGTTGGAGTGGAAACCTCAGAAGGCATCATCAAAGCCGATAAGGTTGTGATTGCGGGCGGCATGTGGACTCGCGACCTGGCCCGTACCATCGGCGTCGATGTACCCTTACAGGCTTGCGAGCATTTCTACATCGTCACTGATCCCATGGAAGGCATGACCCCCGATCTCCCCGTCATGCGCGATATGGACCATTGCGCTTATTACAAGGAAGACGCGGGCAAGCTGTTGCTCGGCGCGTTTGAACCCAAAGCCAAGCCATGGGCGCTTGATGGCATTCCCGCCGAATTCGAATTTGGTGAGCTTCCGGAAGATTTCGATCATTTTGCGCCCATCCTAGAAGACGCGATGAAGCGCATTCCGTCGCTTGAGAAAGTCGGCATCCGCAAATTCTTCAACGGGCCTGAAAGCTTCACCGCGGATCAGCGCTATATTTTAGGACCAGCACCCGAAGTGAAGGGCGTGTTTGTTGCTGCGGGCTTTAACTCCATCGGCATTCAATCGGGTGGTGGCGCGGGCATGGCGCTCGCGCATTGGATCACGCAAGGCGAGCCGCCGTTTGATTTGTGGGATGTTGATATCAACCGCCTCTACCCACATCAAAACACCAAGCATTTCCTCATTCCGCGCGTGTCGGAAGCCTTAGGGCTGCTCTACGCGATGCATTGGCCCTTCAAGCAATATGAAACCTCACGCGGCGTGCGCAAAACCGCACTGCATGATCGCATTACCGCAGCAGGCGCTTGTTTCGGCGAAGTCGCGGGCTGGGAGCGCCCCAACTGGTTCGCACGCACGGGGCAAGAACCAAAATACGAATACACTTTTGGCAAGCCCAATTGGTTTGAAAATTCACGCGAAGAATGCAAAGCCGTACGCGAAGCGGTTGGCCTTTTCGATCAAAGCGCATTTGCCAAATTCACCGTCAAAGGCCGCGACGCAATGCGGCTTTTGAACCGCGTCTCCGTCAATGAAATGGATGTCGCCATCGGCAAGGTCGTCTACACGCAATGGTGTAATGAGAAAGGCGGCATCGAGGCCGATCTCACCGCCACCCGCGTAGCCCAAAACGAGTATCTCGTCGTGACCGCCGCAATGACGCAATTGCATGATCGCCGTCATCTCGAAAACGCCATTCGTGACGATGAAGCCGTTGCCGTGGTCGATGTCACTTCAGGCACGTCTACCATCGGCTTGATGGGCCCCAATTCGCGGGCGCTGCTACAATCGCTCACGCCCGATGATGTATCGAATGAAGCCTTCCCGTTCGGTACAAGTCGCGAGATTGAAGTCGGCCCTGCCCGCATTCGCGTTACTCGCATCACCTATGTCGGCGAGCTTGGTTATGAGCTTTACATCCCGTCCGAATTTGCCGCCGCCGTGTATGATTTCATTCTCTCAAACGGCGCAGCACACGGCCTAAAACATGCGGGCTATCACGCGATGAATTCGCTCCGCATCGAGAAAGCCTATCGCCATTGGAGCCATGACATTACGCCAGAAGATACGCCACTCGAAGCAGGTCTTGGTTTCTGCGTCGCATGGAACAAGCAAGGTGGCTTTATTGGCCGTGATGCTTTGCTGATACAAAAAGAACAAGGCATCACGCGCCGCCTCACGCAATTCCTGATCTCTGATCCAGATGCTATGCTCTACCACGACGAACCCGTCTGGCTAAACGGCAAGCGCATCTCGCGCCTCACTTCGGCGATGTATGGCTACACGCTGGGTGGCGCAGTAGGTCTTGCCTATATTGGGACCGAACATGCAGCCACCACCGATGATCTATTAGCAGGCAGCTATGAGATTGAGGTGGCAGGAAAACGCATTCCAGCCAAAGTGTCGTTGAAGCCGATGTATGATCCGGCGTCAGCGAGGATAAAGATTTAAGAGGCGAGTAGCGAATAGGGAACCGAGGATGATTTTAACCTCATGGTGAGCCGTGCTTAAGGCGCGCGTCGAGTGGTGAGCTTGCCGAACCACGGCAACCGTCCTTCGACTCGCGACCTGCGGTCGCGGCTCAGGATGAGGAAGTTAGGTAGCCTACCCCCATTCGTCACTCGCAATTCGCCATTCGCCATTCGCTTTTTTCCGAAGGAAAATAAGAAATGAAAATCCAAGACCTCGAAGTCTTCATCGTTGGCAACCCGCCGCCCAAATTTGGGGGTCGCTATTTCATCTTCATGAAACTCACCACCGACAATGGGATCACGGGTGTTGGCGAAGTGTACGATGCGGCCTTTAGCGCTAAAGCGATGAAGGTGATGATTGAGGATGTCTTCGAAAGCCACATTCAAGGCATGGATCCGTTTCATCTCGAGAAGATGTTTAAAAACGTCTATGGCCGCGGTTATTCCCAGCGCCCGAACCCGACGCTCACCGCCGTGATCGCTGGATTTGAAATCGCGATGTGGGACATTAAGGGTAAAGCACTCAACAAACCCGTCTATGAACTTTTAGGCGGAAAAGTTCATGAGAAGCTTCGCTCCTACACCTATCTCTATCCCAAAGGCGGCGACGCCTATGTCGATACCGATGTCTATTATAATCCCGATGTCGCGGCCGAGCGCGCCGTTGAATATCTCGAGCAAGGCTTCACCGCCCTTAAATTCGATCCGATCCCGTTTGGTACCTTTGATCCACGCCAACCAAGCTTAGAGATGATGGATCGTGCCGAACAATTCTGCAAAAAATTGCGCCAAGTCTGCGGCACAAAGGCCGATCTTTTATTCGGCACGCATGGACAATTCACGACCTCAGGCGCTATCCGTCTGGCGCGTCGTCTAGAAGCCTATGATCCGCTGTGGTTTGAAGAACCAACACCCCCCGAAATGCCGGAAGAAATGGCACTCGTAGCGCGCCAAACCACCATTCCGATTGCCACCGGTGAGCGACTTTCAACCAAGTATGAATTCGCGCGCGTGCTTCAAACAGGTGCAGCCCATATTCTGCAAATGGCCATCAGCCGCGTCGGCGGATTGATGGAAACCAAAAAAATCGCTGCAATGGCCGAAACCCATTACGCGCAAATTGCCCCGCATCTCTATTGCGGGCCCGTTGAAGCCGCCGCCAATGTGCAACTCGCTGCATCCATCCCGAATTTCTTGGTGCTTGAAAGTATTGAGCGGTTCGATGGATTTTACGGTGCCTTGGTCAAAAACAAAATCAAATGGGAAGCGGGTTACGTGATCCCGTCCAATGAACCGGGCTTAGGGATTGAGCTTGATGAAGAGCTTGCCCGCGCCCACCCCTACACGGGTAAAGATCTACATCTCGTGCCGGTTTTTGATCCGATGAATTTACCGAATTAGAAAAGGCGAATGGCGAATGGTGAGTAGCGAATAGGGATTAAGTTATCTTTCGGACCGCGCGTCTCTTGGACAGCGCATGGAATGCGAGCCGGAGGCTCGCGGTCCAATCATTAGCCCCTACTCGCTACTCACCATTCGCCA
>CANCAR010000034.1 GCA_947374125.1 Hyphomicrobiales bacterium
TTAATAACGTTTTTCCATCCGTCAAATACACCGTCAGCGCCCCATGTCGCGTTTCCACCGGATCGGCCCTGATATCGTCATAGGAGAAAAGCCGCTTTTCTTTCGGCTCATCTTCGCGCGCAACCAGCCCAAGGATCACGCAATGCACATGCGCTTTGCCGCGGGCATCCGACATCCATTCAAAGGTGCGATGGGCAAAGGCGATTTCGAGTTTGAAACGTTCAAACAAAATCGGCCAAAGCTGCGCGACTTGCTCGCCTTGGCAAATGGAGTTGGTGGCGACAAAGCCGATGCGGGGTGGCTTGACTGGACCGCCAGTTTCCGGCTCGCTCTTCACTACCGACGCTGCAGGAAGCGAGGCAGGAGCCTCGCGGTCCGATAGGCGTCGCACATACTCCCCTGCTTTCACAAACCATGCGGCGACAAAATCAAGCGAGCCGCCGCTTTTGCCGAGCGCAGTAATCTGCATCACCTGTTTGCGTTGTGCATCGCTTTGCATTTTGGCGCCAATAAACGGCGGATTACCCAACACATAGGAGCAGCGCTCCGGCGGCAGCACTTCTGCCCAATCGACGTCAAGAGCATCACCATGCCGGATATTCGGCGAGGCTTTTAACGGAATGCGTAAGAACCGCTGACCAAAGTCCGCCGAAAGCCGCGTATTCATAATATGGTCCATCATCCAAAGCGCTACTTCGGCAATGCGGGCGGGAAATTCGGCAATCTCGATGCCATAGAGTTGATCGACATTGACCTTGGTGTAGAGCCCAATATCGGTCACATACTGATCACGCGGATAAAGCTCTCGCAGCACCTCATTTTCGATCATACGAATTTCGCGGTAGGCGATGACCAAAAAATTACCGCAGCCGCAAGCGGGATCAAAAAACGTCAAACGGCTGAGCCGCTCATGAAACTCTTCTAATGCCCTTTGTCGGCCATTGTCGCGCCGCGCTATGAGCCGCGTTAATTCCGCGCGCAATTCATCGAGAAATAAAGGCTCGATGACTTTGAGAATGTTTTTCTCGGTCGTGTAATGAGCGCCCTTTTTGCGACGCTCGCCGCTGTCCATAACGGATTGAAACAGCGAGCCGAAAATGGCAGGTGAGATTTTCTGCCAACTGAACGAACAGACATAGAGCAATTTGTCCCGCATATCGCGGTTGAAAGCGGGCAGAGGCAACCGCTCTTTGAACAAATCGCCATTGATATATTCAAATTGGTTGAGATCAGCATCAAGCGTTTTTTGACGCTTGTCGCGCGGTGTGTTGAGCACTTCGAACAATTGGCCCAAACGCGGCCCGACATCGGAGCCATCCTCTTGCGTGCGATCGCGGATATAATCTTCAAAACTGCCGAGCGGATTAAAAATACCCGTATCATCGGCAAACAGGCAAAACAGCAAACGCACAAGGAATTGCTCAAGATCATGGCCCTGATAGCCCGATTCTTCGAGCGCATCATGCAAGGCACCCATCATCTCGCTGGCCGCTATATTGACAGGATCTTGATCTTTAAAGGCCCGCTTTTCTTCACCTACAATAAAGCCGAAATCGCGTACACGGTTCGGTAATTCGGTTAGCGAGAATGAAACAGGTTTTTCAGGATCGGTGTCGAGATCATAGAGTTCAAAATTTTGGAAATCGGATAATAGGACATATCGCGGCAATTGATCATCGCGCAGGCCGGGAAAATATTTGAAGGCTTGTTCTTTTGCCTTTTTAAGATCGCGACCGGCAGATTTTTGCTCAACGAGCAATTTGCCGGGCCAGAACAAATCGATAAAGCCACGCTCGCCTTGCCGCATCGTGATCGATTTTTCAAACGAAGCCACGCGACGGCGGGGTACGCCAAAGACTTCAAAAAACTCATTATAAAAAGATTGCGTTTCACCCTTCTCATAATGATCGCTTTGATGCACGGCGACAAAATGATGCGCACGCGCTGTAATATCGTTCCAGTCTAATCGCATCCGGCTTCCCGCAAAAACACGAATCGCCGAATACGCAGGCGTGAGAGTGTGTAGTTTACGTTACGTCATCTTTTTGACAAGGCGATTGAGAAGCGGTCGATTCATATTTAATCGGGAACAATTCCGGACCGCGAGCCTCCAAGCTCTCAGTCCGGTTTAGGTGCCTTTCGGTCCGCTTGCCACTTCCCGCACCTTTTCCGCCAGCCACACGAGTAACGGATCACGCGCGCGGATGGCGGTGGTGACGAGCACCATTTCGTAGGCAATCTCGTTAAACGGCGGATCGCGGTATTCCAACCCGAAATGATCGGCAAAATGGGCGGCAAAGGCGCGAGATACCGTAGTGACCGCGTCAGACATGCCGACTGCCGCAAGCGCAGCGGTAAAATGCGGCGTGGTGAGGGCGACACGGCGGGTGATGCCATGGGCGGCCAAACGCGCATCAAGTTCTGAGATCCCATCGCCTTGCAGGCTGATGCCGATATGATCGACACGCCCATAATCGGCGGGCTCCCACTCCCGATTGGAGAACGGGTGACCGCGCCGCATGACGAGCGCCAAGCGGTCCTCGGCCACTTTAAAACTCACTGCACCGGGCGGAAGTGGCGTGGAGGATAAAGCAAAGGCAAAATCAAGCCTACCATCGGCAACGCGTTCCACAATATCGCGGCTATAAGGCTCAAAGCGCACATCCAGACTGGGGGCTTGCACCATTAAAAGCGCGGCAAGTTTCGGGGCGATCAAGACGGTATGCGCGTCCGATGAGGCGATGCGGATGGTTCGCTCTGCCGTTGCGGGCTCAAACACTGGGCTTTGAAACAGAGCTTTCACATCCGATAAAGTAGCGGTGACAGCGGGCAACAGCACCTCGGCGCGCGCCGTTAACATCAGACCCCTTGTGCCACGCACTAAGAGAGGGTCACCCAACACATCACGCAGCCTCGACAAAGCGCGGCTCATGGCGGGTTGGCTCAAGCCGATATCGCCCGCAGCTTGGGTAACATTGCGGCGGCGGAGCAACGCTTCCAACGCGGGCAAGAGGTTGAGATCGAGACCAGCTAAATTCACTTCACGCATATTAAAAATATAATCTATGCATTTTTGATATGTAAAGCGATTTGTTATTACTCTGTCCATCAACAAGGGGGCGGACATGACACATGAGATTCTGGTAATCGGCTATGGGCCCGTGGGCAAAGCGACAGTCGCTCAATTGAAGGGACGCGCCGTTCGGGTGGCACAACGCGATCGGCCCAAGGATTTGCCCGAAGATGTCCGCTTCACACCGTGTGACGTTTTAAACCCTGCATCCGTGATGGCAACGGTTAAGGGAGCCAGCCAGATCGTGCTGGCGATTGGCCTTCCCTATGATGGCGCGATCTGGCGGACAGATTGGCCGAAAGCCATGATCAATGTGTTGGTGGCTGCTGGGGTGGTGAAGGCACGGGTCGTTTTTGTGGATAATCTCTATATGTATGGCCCGCAAAGCGCGCCACTGCACGAAGACATGGCGTTACAAGACTATGGCGCAAAGCCTGCGGCACGCGCTGCCATCACGCGGCAATGGATGGAAGCACATAAAGCGGGACGCGTTAAAGTGGCTGCCTTACGCGCACCCGACTTTTACGGGCCAGGCGTCGCGCAATCCCATCTCGGCGACGTGGCGTTAGGCAATCTCGCCAAAGGCAAGAGCGCCATGGTTATTGTCAATCCTGACCAGCCGCATCGATTTGCCTATGTGCCGGATATTGCACGCGGGGTCGTCTCGCTGCTCGACGCACCCGATGATGCTTTCGGCCAAGCTTGGCACATTCCATCAGCACCCATGCGGACCACGCGCGAGATTTTAGCCATGGGGGCTGAAGGGCTGGGCAAGCGATTGTCCATCTCGGCTGTTCCGATGTGGCTGTTACCCCTGATGGGGCTGTTTAGCCCCATGTTCAAAGAAATGGCTGAAATGCGCTTTCAATGGGACAGGCCCTATGATGTCGACGCCTCCAAATTCGCCAAGCGCTTTTGGGCCGATGCCACGCCTTTGGAGGTGGGGGTGGCGGAGACGGTTCGGGCGTATGGTGGGGTGTAACAATCCCCTCATGGTGAGCCGTGCCGAAGGCGCGTGTCGAAGCACGGCTTCTACTTGAGTCCAGCTTTACGCGGCGGCCAGTCCTTCGACACGCCGCTTTGCGGCGGCTCAGGATGAGGTGGTTGAGCTCTTGTTTACCCTCAAATCCGGCCTTCTCTCCCGCGTCAGCCTCTCCGCCTGCTCGCGGCGCCATTTGGCGATTTTGCCGTGATCGCCAGAGAGTAGGATCTCGGGAATATCCTGGCCTTCCCACTCGCGGGGCTTGGTATAATGCGGGTATTCCAAAAGCCCGTTTTCGAAGCTCTCGTCTTCGCCCGATTCCACTTTGCCCATGACACCGGGCAGCAGCCGAACGCACGCATCGAGCAGCACGAGGGCTGCGGGTTCGCCCCCTGACAAGATATAATCGCCGATGGAGATTTCTTGCAGGTTACGGCCTTCAATGACGCGTTCATCGACGCCTTCGAACCGTCCGCAGACGATGACAATGCCCGAGCCGGAGGCCCATTCGCGCACCATCGCTTGTGTCAGGGGTTTCCCGCGCGGGCTCATCAGCAGAAGCGGGCGTTGATCGTGCGGCGTCACCACCGCATCGATCGCGCTGGCCAAGACATCGGCGCGAAGCACCATGCCTGCGCCACCGCCAGCGGGGGAATCATCCACCGCGCGGTGTTTGCCCAAGCCGTGGTCGCGAATATCATGAGCGACCAGCGACCAGCGCCCCGTTTTAAGCGCCTCGCCCGCCAGAGACAGGCCAAGCGAGCCCGGAAACATCTCGGGAAACAAGGTCAGCACATCGGCGCGAAAGCCGCTCATGCGCCGGGGCGCTCCTCGCCTTCGATTTCCTCGGGCAGAATAACCGTGAGCTTTTGTGCAGCGAGGTCAACCACCGGCACATTGGCTTTGGTAAAGGGTACCAGCAAAGAGGGGCCGTCAACCGCTGGCGCAATATCCAAGATATCGCCCGCGCCAAAATCATGCACGGCAGTGACGGTTCCGATTACAATACCATCCGGCGCATGGGCCACAAGGCCGATCAGGTCGGCGTGATAGAATTCTTCCTCATCCGGCTCCGGCAATTGATCCCGCGGCACCCAGAGAGTCACATTGGTGAGGGCTTCCGCCGCGGTGCGATCGGACACACCTTCCAAGGCCACCACCAACATATCGTCTTTGACGAGGCGGGCGGTTTTGATGACAAAACGCCGCTGGCCGGTTTTATCCGTCAGCGGCTGATAGTCTTGAATGCCCAATGGATCGGCGGTGAAGGATTTGAGACGCATCTCCCCCTTCACGCCATGGGGCGCACCCAACACGCCAACCTCGACAAGTCCATCAACGGATTTCTCGTTGGGTTGGCGTGCCATGGGGTTGTCTTACTCGGCTGCTGGTTCGGCAGCTGGTTCGGTAGCTGGCTCTTCTGCGGCGGGTGCAGGAGCAGCGGCGGCTTCGGCAGCGGCGGCGGCAGCAGCCTCGGCTGCGGCCTTTTCAGCTTCCTTCGCGGCGACAATGGCAGCAGCAGCCTTTTCAACTTCAGCAGCGGCGGCATCGAGACGCTCCTGAGCCTTCTTCTTTGGCTTGGCCTTTTCTGGGTTGACGCGGGCCTTGCGGGTCCACAAGCCAGCGGCTTCCAGGAAACGCTCGACGCGGTCGGTTGGCTGCGCGCCTTTGGCGAGCCAGGCTTTCGCCTTGTCGTGATCGAAATTCACGCGCTCCGCCGAATCCTTTGGCTTCATCGGGTCGAACGTGCCGAGCTTCTCGATGAAACGGCCATCGCGCGCAAAGCGGCTATCGGCCACAACGATCGAATAATGCGGACGCTTCTTTGCACCACCGCGGGCGAGACGAATTTTTACTGACATGGGGTAGGACTTTCTTGGTTAGGTTTTAGGTTGGTTGGTTAAGAGCGAATGGCGAATAGCGAATAGGGAGTAGGGGAAACGGTCATAATGTTTTCCCTATTCGCTATTCGCCAATCACCATTCGCTAATTTCTTCACTTCTTCTTCCCCCCAAACGGGTTGAAGCTGCCAAGGCCCGGAAGCGTTGGCTTGACGCCGAGGCCCGGTAAGCCGGGAAGTTTCGGTGCACCGCCGGGAATTGGCGGAAGACCGGCAGGTGCTTTTGCATTACCCGGAAATTCCGGCAATGCTGCGCCGCCGCCCATTTGCTTTTGCATCGCCGCGATTTCTTCTGGCGAAGGCATTCCGCCGCCACCAAGGCCGAACATATTGGCGAGACCGGCCATCGGCCCGCCGCGCTTGTTCTGGCCCATCATCTTCATCATATCGGCCATTTGCCGATGCTGTTTCAGCAAGCGGTTGACGAGCTCGACGGAAACACCCGCACCCGCCGCAATGCGCTTTTTGCGCGAGGCTTTGAGGACATCAGGGTTTTTGCGTTCTGCCGCCGTCATCGAATTCACAATGGCGATTTGCTGCTTCACCACTTTGCCATCGAGATGGGAGAAAGCAATCTGGTTTTTCATTTTGGCGACGCCGGGGATCATGCCCATCAGCCCACCCACGCCGCCGATCTTTTCGATCTGCTGCAACTGGTCGCGCATATCGGTGAGATCGAACTGGCCTTTGCGCATCCGCTCGGCAGTGCGCATCGCCTTTTCCTGATCGATATTTTCGACCGCCTTTTCGACAAGCGAGACGACATCGCCCATGCCCAAAATGCGGTTGGCGATCCGCGCGGGATGGAAATCCTCCAGCGCATCCATCTTTTCGCCGGTACCGACGAGCTTGATCGGCTTGCCGGTAATGGCACGCATAGAAAGCGCCGCGCCGCCTCGGCCATCACCATCGACACGGGTGAGCACGATACCAGTAATGCCCACGCGTTCGTCAAAGGCCTTTGCGGTGTTGACCGCATCTTGACCGGTCAGCGCATCGGCAACCAACAGTACTTCATGCGGCTTGGTTACGGCTTTGACTTCCGCCACTTCGGCCATCAACTCGTCGTCGACCGTGGTGCGGCCAGCGGTATCAAGCATCACGACGTCGAAGCCGCCGAGACGCGCCACCTCCATCGCACGCTTGGCGATTTGCACCGCGCTTTGGCCTGCAACGATGGAGAGCACTTCAATCGAGAGTTGCTTGCCGAGGCTTGCTAATTGCTCCATCGCGGCCGGACGGCGCGTATCAAGCGAGGCCATCAGCACCTTGCGCTTCATGCGGTCGGTGAGGCGGCGGGCGATTTTACCGGTCGAGGTGGTTTTACCCGAGCCCTGCAAACCGACCATCAAAATGGCCACCGGCGGCACGGCCTCAAGATCAATCGGCGAAGCTTCCGAGCCTAACGTGTCGACCAGCACATCATTGACGATCTTAATGACCATCTGCCCGGGCGAAACCGAGCGGACAACTTCTTGGCCAACGGCGCGTTCACGCACTTTCTCGGTGAAGGAACGCACGACATCGAGCGCGACATCGGCCTCGATCAGCGCGCGGCGGACTTCGCGGAGCGCAAGGTTCACGTCCTCCTCGCTCAGCGCGCCGCGACGCGTAAGCGCGTTCAGAATGCCAGAGAGCTTGTCGCTCAGACTTTCGAACATCGAAGACCTTCCTTATTGACGCATGCTTTTCGCGAAAAACCGGAAACCACTTTTTCGCCCGCATGCGTGACGGCCCTAACCCCAAAGCCAAACGCGCCCGAGGGCGCAACGCGCTGTCGGACGTGGACCTCCGACCTCATGGGTCGGGCGGTGGCTCAAGGACGTAACCGTCGATGAATGGGCGGGATGTAGGGGAAAGGGGGGGAAGAGTCAAGGAAAGGTCAAAAAATCCCTATTTCGCCAACCCCTTGCCCTGCAACGCTATCTTAATCTCGTCTAACACCGCGGGATCATCAATCGTGGCTGGCATGTTAAAGCTGTCGCTATCGGCGATTTTCTTCATGGTGCCGCGTAAAATCTTGCCCGAGCGGGTTTTGGGCAGGCGTTTGACCACCATGGCGATTTTAAAGGCGGCGACGGGGCCGATTTGATCGCGGACGCGGGCGACGAGTTCTTTTTCGACCTGTTCGGGAGCCGTCGTAATGCCGAACTTGAGCACCACGAAACCGCAGGGCTGCTCGCCTTTCAGCGCGTCTTTGGCACCGATGACCGCGCATTCGGCAACCGCTGGATGGCCGGAGAGAACTTCTTCCATCGCACCTGTCGATAGCCGATGGCCTGCGACATTGATGATGTCATCGGTGCGGCCCATAATGTAGAGATAGCCGTCCTCGTCGATATAGCCCGCATCCGAGGTAGAATAATACCCCGGATAGGTGGTGAGATAGCTATCGCGAAAACGATCTTCGGCATTCCAAAGCGTTGGCAGGCAGCTGGGTGGCATGGGCAGTTTAACGACGATGGAACCCATTTTGCCGCAGGCACCGGATGGCCGCCTTCATCCAGAATGCGAACATCGTAGCCGGGCATCGCCACCGTGGGTGAGCCGTGCTTGACGGGCAACATGCCCATGCCGAACGGATTGCCCGCAATCGCCCAGCCGGTTTCGGTTTGCCACCAATGATCAATAACGGGGGTGCCGAGCTTTTCTTCCGCCCATTTGACCGTATCGGGATCCGCGCGTTCGCCCGCCAGGAACAGGGCGCGGAAGCCGTCGAGATTGTATTTTTTCAGCTCAACCGCGTCTGGATCCTCTTTGCGGATCGCGCGAAAGGCGGTCGGTGCGGTGAACAGTGCTTTGGCACCATGCTCGGAAATCACACGCCAAAAGGCACCTGCGTCGGGGGTGCCAACGGGCTTGCCCTCGTAAACAATTGTCGTCGCACCCACGATCAGCGGCGCATAGACGATGTAGGAATGACCCACAACCCAACCAATATCGGACGCCGACCAGAACACATCGCCGGGACCGATGCCATAAATCGAGCCCATCGACCAGGCCATAGCGACAAGATGCCCGCCATTGTCGCGCACCACGCCTTTAGGTTTGCCGGTGGTGCCGGAGGTATAGAGGATATAGAGCGGATCGGTGGCGGCAACCGGCACACATTCCGCCTGTTTGCCAGCAGCTTTGGCATCCGCCATGAGGGTCGACCAGTCATAATCCCGCCCCGCATGAAGGGTGGCCTTTTCTTGCGGACGTTGCAGGACGATAACGGCTTCGGGTTTGTGATCGGCTATTTCAATCGCCTCATCAATCAAGGGCTTATACTGCACAACCCGACCGGGCTCGATGCCGCATGAGGCGGCGAGAACCAGCTTGGGCTGGCAATCGTCCAATCGGGTGGCGAGTTCACGCGCCGCAAACCCCCCAAACACCACCGAATGCACCGCACCGATGCGCGCGCATGCCAACATCGCAAACAGCGCTTCGGGGATCATCGGCATATAGACGATGACGCGGTCGCCTTTTTTAACCCCAAAATCCTGCAAAACGGCGGCAAGGGTTGCGACTTCATCGCGAAACTCCGCATAGCTGATTGTGCGCTTCGAGCCTGTAATCGGGCTGTCATAAATGATGGCCGTCCGCTCTGGGTGAGCAATAGCGTGGCGGTCAACCGCGTTAAAACAGGTATTAACCTCGGCATCAGGGAACCAGCGGCCATAGACGCCGATTGAGGGATCAAACACGGACTTTGGCGGTACAATCCAATCAATGGCTTTCGCAGCATCACCCCAAAAGCCGGACGGATCCGCAAGCGAGCGCTGATAAATCTCCTGATACCGCGCGGCATTGGCCATAGCAGCGTCCCTCCCGTGTTTAGGTTTACCTCTTTGCTAGGGTCTTTAACATTGGAAGCGTTACACGTCAGGCACGATTTTCGATGCAGGGGAATTCATGCTTGCAAAATCACTGCATTACGACTAACTTTAGGCATCAAATTGACGTCATTTTGACGTCATAGTTGTTAACTATATTAACCTTTAGAGGCGAGATGATGTCGGAAATGACCGAAACCGTCGCTAAGAGCGGCTCGAACGAGCCTGACGTTGAAAAACTTACCGTTCGATTGTCAGGCGAAGCTATGAAAAAGGTGCGTGCATTAGCTGCGCGTCGCGGAATTTCAATCAACGAATTCATGCGGCGTGCGATGAGCACGGAGGCATTTTTTTTGGAACGCTCGTTGGAAGGAGCGCGATTTTACATTGAGGAAAACGGACGAACAACAAAAGAGGTCGTATTTCCCTGAGGGAGGGATTGATGGCAGCACCGGAAGATTTGGACCCTGATCGAAATAACCGGACGTCTACTAACTCTGAGACCTTAATCATCAGCTCGCTTGAGGATGGGCCTCGTGAAGCTGAACCAGCAAATCGAGAAGATTCGCGCCGTTGGTTTAATGGTACGCTCTTGGCAGGGTTGGTGCTCCATCTGTTTGTCGCTTTTTATGCCGCGCTGTTTGCGCCAGAACGTCTCGACGGTGTGCTAAAGGTGATGAGCGTAACCTTCGGAACCAATTGTACATTGCTGGGAACATCGCTGGCCTTCTATTTTGGCACGGGAGTCCTTCGGAAATAGTTTATCCAGAACGGAAGTTTGGAGAAGTTAATTAAAAGCTTTGGTTGGCTGATAAAAACATAATTTGGAATTCATTTTACTGGACACTCGTACTCAGTAAAAGTACCCAAGGTATATCATGCCCTCCATCATCAGTGACCCGCTCTTTTATCTGGCCGCAATTCCGGCGGTTTTTCTCATGGGACTGGCCAAAGGCGGCTTTGCAGGGTTGGGGCTCATCGCCATCCCGCTTTTAGCACTGGTCGTATCACCCGTTAAAGCGGCGGCGCTGATGCTCCCGATTTTGATCGTGCAGGACATGGTCAGCACCTGGGCCTATCGGCGGGATTTTGATTTCCGTAACCTCGCCATCATGTTGCCCGGCTCGGCAGCGGGGATTTTTCTCGGCTGGCTCATGGCAGCCCATGTCTCCGATGATCTCGTCAAACTGGGCGTTGGTGTGATCTCCATCGGCTTTGTGCTGCTGTATTGGCGCAAACGCGCGATCATTGGCGAGCCCGTACGGGGTAAAACGATAGCGGGTGTTTTTTGGGGTATCGTTGCAGGATTTACGAGTTTTGTGGCCCATGCGGGCGGGCCGCCGTTTCAGGTTTATGTCATGCCGCAGCGTCTGCCGCCTCAAACCTATGTTGGCACATCAACTTGGTTTTTTACCGTCACCAATCTTGTCAAAGTGCTGCCTTATTTTCTGTTGGGCCAATTTTCGACCGGAAACTTGGGCACCTCCTTCGCTCTGTTTCCGTTGGCGCTGGTCGCAACCCTTGCGGGCGTCTGGCTCGTGCGGCGGATTGAGGCCTCGCGGTTTTATACGCTGATCTATGCGCTAACTTTTATTGTGGGCGTCAAATTGTTATGGGACAGTGCTCCCGCGCTTTTCTGACGCCGTAGGGTTGATACCTCTGGCAAAATCATTCCAAAAGGCTTACCTATCAATCGCGGGGCTGCGGAGTGCGTGAGGACAACTGTATTCCCGGGGCCTTATCGACCCTCAGGGAGCTGTCCCTGCCTTGGTCCGTGGACCAGGGCACACGGTGCCCACCTACATATGTAGGTTCCTGGGATCGATCGTTCCACGGCTTTTGTGGCTCCGCACTTTTTATTGATGATGATGACCGATAAATCCCCCAAAGACCTTCTTCGTGCTGAAGCGCTGGCGCGCCGCGCGAAATTGAGTGTTGCCGATCGCGTTGCCTTTTCAGAGCTTGTTGCCGAGCGTGTTCTCCCCTTCGCCCCTCAAATGAAGGGTGGTCCGGTTGGCGGCTTTTGGCCGATCCGGACGGAAATTGATCCTCGGCCTTCGCTTAAGCGGTTATCGGAGCTTGGGCTGCGCGCGGCTCTGCCGGTGGTTATGCCCTCAGGCCTGATTTTCCGCACGTGGAACATGAGCGAGGCCTTGATTGAAGGGCCTTTTGGCTTGAGCGAGCCGGATGCGACCGCGCCCGAAGTATCCCCTGTTGCCTTGCTCGTGCCGCTTGCAGCGTTTGATCGGCGTGGGCACCGCATCGGGTATGGGGCAGGCTATTATGACCGGGCCATCGCGCGGCTCTCCGCCATCGGCCCCTTGTTTACCATTGGCGTCGCCTTCTCCGTGCAAGAAATTGAGCGCGTACCCGAAGAGCCGCATGACCGGGCTTTGGACGTGATTGTGACCGAGCGGGAAACCATCCGAATCAGCGTTTAATCGGATCAGCCTTCGGCGTTTTGAATGGCGAGGCTCGCTGCCACGGTTCCCGAAACGAACGCAAACAAAGCAAGCGCCACCAAAATCGAAAAGGGCGTCATAAAGGGGATTGAGCCGCCAAGCGCTGCGGAGGTGGCAGAAATGCCAAAGATCAGCACGGGAATCATCAGCGGCATCACCAAGACCGACAAGATCAAGCCGCCGCGCCGCATGCCTGCCGTTAACGCTGCGCCAATGGCACCGATAAAGGTCAGCGCCGGCGTGCCAACCAAGAGGGTGACCGTCACGGCCAACAGTGCTTTCGGTTCTAGCGCCAGCAAGAGCCCCAGCACAGGTGCAGCAAGCGCGAGCGGCAAGCCGGTCGAAATCCAGTGGGCCAAGCCTTTGGCCAGCACCACGAGGGGTAAGGGCAAAGGCGACATCCGCAAGAGATCAAGCGAGCCATCTTCATCATCGGCCTGAAACAACCGATCCAACCCGATCAAGGTCGCCAGCAATGCCGCTACCCATAAGATCGCCGGGCCAATGCGGGCCAAGAGCGCCATATCGGGACCAACGGCAAAGGGCATGATGGTGACCAGCATCAAAAAGAAAACGAGGCCTACACCCGCCCCTCCGCCAATTCGGGCGGCCAGCGCGAGATCGCGCCGGAACAGAGCGATAAAGGCCGCCATCATGGCCGACCTCCCATCACCAAACGCTCGCAGGGAAAGTCTAAAGGCGCGTGGGTTGCCACCATCGCCATGCCACCAGCGGCAAGATGCTCTATAACGAGTGCGCTGAACATCGTTTCCGACGCGGCATCCAGCGCGGAAGTGGGCTCATCGAGCAACCAAAGCGGGCGGTGGGTAACGATCAACCGAGCCAGAGCCAAGCGTCGGCGCTGACCGGCGGAGAGATAGGCTGAGGGAAGGTTAGCCGCATGGGCAAGACCTACTGTTTCCAATGCTTCAAGCGGGGACCGTAAGGGGCGGCCAAAAAGGGATTGCCAGAACAGAAGCGTTTCAAACGGGGAAAGCGCAGGCTTTAGCGCGTCACGGTGTCCAAGATAATGGGCTTCTTCGGCGAGCGGCGTCTCGGCATCGCCGCCTTCAAGCCGAACCTTGCCTTCGGAGGCGGGTAAAAGACCCGCAACAATACGCAACAGACTTGATTTGCCTGCCCCATTCGGGCCGGTTATCGCCAGCGCCGCGCCGGAATTCAGCGAGAAACCCAGATTCGAAAAGACGGGGCGGCCAGAACGAATAGAGGCAAGACCGTCGACAACAAGACGCATGAGGCAGTTCCAAGTAAAAAGCGACGGCTTACGAAAAAAGTGCAATCCAGCCTTAAGTCCATGTAGCGGTTTTGTAACATTTTTTCTATAAGAGGTTCTTGCGCCGGTGCATCGCCTAGGAGCGATGCAGGGGGCCTGGGCACTCCCGGGGCGGCGTGATGGCGATCCGTAAGTGGCGGATACGCTTTAACGTAACCCCTAAAGGAGTCCCGCATGTCATCGCTCGACAGCTTCAAATGCCGCAAAACCCTCAAGGTTGGCACCAAAACCTACCATTATTACTCGCTGAAACAGGCCGAAAAAAATGGCCTTCCCGGCATTTCCAAATTGCCGTTTTCGCTCAAGATCTTGCTTGAAAACCTGCTGCGCTTTGAAGATGGCCGCACGGTGACGAGGGCCGACATTACAGCCGCTGTTGGCTGGTTGAAGACCAAGGGCAAAAAAGAGCTCGAAATCGCCTTCCGCCCGGCGCGCGTTTTGATGCAGGATTTCACCGGTGTGCCCGCCGTCGTCGATTTGGCCGCGATGCGCGATGCGATGAAAAATCTCGGTGGCGACCCGAAAAAGATTAACCCGCTTGTGCCAGTTGATCTCGTGATCGACCATTCGGTGATCGTAGACGAATTCGGCTCGGCAAAGGCGTTTAAAAAGAACGTCGATCTCGAATATCAGCGCAATGGCGAACGCTACCGTTTTTTGAAATGGGGCCAGCAGGCGTTTGAAAATTTCGCCGTTGTGCCGCCCGATACCGGCATTTGCCATCAGGTGAATTTGGAATTCCTCTCGCAGACGGTTTGGACGCGGAAAGAGAAGACTAAGAACGCCAAGGGCAAGACCGAGACGGTGGAAGTTGCCTATCCCGACACCTTGGTGGGTACCGACTCGCACACCACCATGGTGAATGGATTGGCCGTGCTCGGTTGGGGCGTGGGTGGCATTGAGGCGGAAGCCGCCATGCTCGGCCAGCCGCAATCCATGCTGTTGCCAGAAGTCATCGGCTTCAAACTCACCGGCAAGCTGAAGGAAGGCATTACGGCTACCGATTTGGTGCTCACCGTCACGCAAATGCTGCGCAAAAAGGGTGTGGTCAATAAATTCGTCGAATTCTATGGCCCGGGCTTGAACGCGATGACGCTGGCGGATCGTGCCACCATTGCCAATATGGCCCCCGAATATGGCGCGACCTGCGGCTTCTTCCCCGTCGACATAGAGACGCTGGCCTATCTCACCATGACCAGCCGTAAAAAGGCCCGCGTCGATCTCGTTGAGAAATACGCCAAAGCACAAGGCTTGATCCGTACCCGCACGACACCCGATCCCGAATTCACGGATACGCTTGAGCTTGATCTTGGCTCCGTCATGCCGTCGCTTGCAGGGCCAAAGCGTCCGGAAGGTCGCGTGGCTTTGACCGATGCCAAAACGGGTTTCATCTCGGCGATGGATACCGAGTATAAAAAGGCGGCTGATCTCTCGGCGCGTTACAAGGTTGAGGGCAAGAATTTCGACCTTGGCCATGGCGATGTGGTAATTGCCGCGATTACCTCCTGCACCAACACCTCTAACCCGTCTGTTTTGATGGGTGCCGGGCTTTTGGCCCGTAACGCGCTCGCCAAGGGCTTGACGGTGAAGCCTTGGGTGAAAACCTCGCTCGCACCAGGCTCGCAAGTCGTGGCCGAATATCTCGCAAAAGCCGGCTTGCAAAAAGACCTCGACAAGCTCGGCTTCAACCTTGTCGGCTTTGGGTGCACAACCTGCATCGGCAATTCCGGCCCGCTGCCTGCGGAAATCTCGAAAACCATCAGCGACAACGGCCTTGTGGCCGCCGCCGTTATTTCGGGTAACCGCAATTTCGAAGGCCGCGTTTCGCCCGATGTGCAGGCCAATTATCTCGCCTCGCCTCCCTTGGTCGTTGCCTATGCCCTCGCGGGCTCGATGCAAATTGACCTGACCAAGGAGCCGCTCGGCGTCGATAAGAAGGGTAAGCCGGTTTACTTGAAAGATATCTGGCCATCGAACAAGGAAATTGCCGATTTCATTGCGAAGAACGTCACGAAAGCGATCTTCAAATCGAAATATGCCAATGTATTTGCAGGCGACAGCAATTGGAAGAAGGTAAAGACACCCGCCAGCCAGACCTATGCTTGGGAAGATGCTTCTACCTACGTGCAAAACCCGCCCTATTTTGTGGGCATGAGCAAAACACCAAAGCCCATCACCGATATTACGGGTGCCAAGATTTTGGGGCTGTTCGGGGATAAGATCACAACCGACCACATCTCGCCAGCAGGCTCGATCAAGGCAGCGTCTCCGGCAGGCAAATATCTCTTGGCCAACAAAGTCGATCCGGCCGACTTCAACCAATACGGCACACGGCGCGGCAACCACGAAGTGATGATGCGCGGGACCTTCGCCAATATCCGCATCAAGAACTTCATGGTGAAAGAAGCCGATGGCTCAACGCCAGAAGGCGGGCTCACCATCCATCAGCCGTCGGGCAAGCGGATGGCGATTTATGACGCCGCGATGGAATACGCCAAAAAAAGCGTACCGTTGGTGGTGTTCGCCGGTGTTGAATATGGCAACGGCTCCTCGCGCGATTGGGCGGCAAAGGGTACCAACCTGCTCGGCGTCCGCGCCGTTGTGGCGCAGAGCTTTGAGCGTATCCACCGCTCCAACCTTGTCGGTATGGGCGTTGTGCCTTTCGTGTTTGAAGAAGGCACAAGCTGGAAAACACTCGGGCTGACGGGTGACGAAACAATTGCTATCCCCGGCCTCACCTCGGTGAAGCCGCGCCAGAAGATGGAGCTTGAGATCACCGACGCTAAAGGCAAGGTTACGAAAGTACCGGTAATCTGCCGCATCGATACGCTGGACGAGATCGAGTATTTCAAGAATGGCGGGATTTTGCACTATGTGCTGAGGCAGTTGGCGGCTTAAGCAAAAACAAGTAGCTTTTAAACATAAACCCCGCCGGAGCGATCTGGCGGGGTTTTTCTGAGCCCAAACGATGGTTACAAACCCAAATCGGCTTACTTGACGCTTGATATGACCGACCGGCATTGATCGACGGTCAAATTGGCCGCCTTTGCTTTCTGCACATAGAATTTGGCGAGCTCGGACGTCTCAAATTTATCGCGCGATGCGGTTAACGCGCCTTGGCAAACGGTCAGATAGTCAACCCCTTGAATGCGCTGGTTGGCTAGGGCGCTTTGCTTGTTGGTGCCTTTATTCGTTTTTTCGATCGGCTTTGTTGCAGGCTGATCGATTACGGTCACATTATAAATACGATACCAAGTGGCCGATTGAAGATCAAAATAGGTGAGCCTTTCATTGTAAGAAAATGAATGGCCTCCAGCCTTTTTTGCCGTAATTATGAACTTGCTAATCGTCGGATCAGAAGTGTCGAAAACAACATCTAAAGCATCAGTATGCTGCAGCCCAAACGGTTCCGCCCCTTTAAAATTAGCAGCACCATATCCTGTCTTGAAGTTGAAGCTAAAAGCACATTTTTCTCCAATAGCCATTCTGATATAGGATCGAACACTCGGATAACCAACGTCATCCTCTTTAATTTTTTCACATGACATCGCATCTATACTCATAAATGTAAGCACCACGGAAGCTGTGACGTATTTTATGAGAAAAGAGTTCATGGGTAACATCCAATTTTAGTAAAATTAACGTTACGTTAATTTTTGAATCTAAAGCTGTCAAGGCAACAGAGTGGCCTTGGAATCGAGGCGATTTAACGGGTTCGCAAGAGGTGCGGTCGGTTACGGAATATTGCGCGCGGAGGAATTGGGCCATGG
>CANCAR010000035.1 GCA_947374125.1 Hyphomicrobiales bacterium
GCGAGCGATAGCGAAGCAACCTAGCTGATGCTGTAGAACTAAGTGAGGTCTAGCCATTGCACTCATTTAACTTTCGCTAGCTGGGTTGCTTCGCTATCGCTCGCAATGACGGATTTAGTTCTACGATCTCCCAAACAACCGTTCAATATCGCTGAGTTTAAGCTCTACATAGGTTGGTCGGCCATGGTTGCATTGGCCGGAGTTTGGAGTGGCTTCCATCTCGCGTAAGAGCGCGTCCATCTCCTCTGGCCCGAGACGTCTTCCGGCGCGCACGGAATGGTGGCAGGCGAAGGTGGCGAGCACGTGGTCGAGGCGATCTTCAAGCGCGATTGTTGTCCCCCATTCTTCCATGGAATCGATGAGGTCATGGATGAGGGCGTGCACATCGGTGTCGCCAAGGGCAGCGGGGACTTCTGCAACGGCAATCGCCCCTTGACCGAAGGGTTCGAGGACGAGGCCTAATTCGGCAAGTACAGGGGCGCTGTCGATGAGCTTTTGGGCGTCTGAGGGATCAAGATCGATAACCGCTGGAATGAGCAGCATTTGCCGCGGGATAGATCGTGCGGCGCGTTCGCGTTTCAGGCGTTCATAGACGAGGCGTTCATGGGCGGCGTGTTGATCGACCAGCACAATGCCGTTTTGCGTCTGCGCTACGATATAGGTGCCATGGAGCTGCGCGCGGGCGGCCCCTAATGGATGCGCGGTATCGGTAAAGCTCGGCTCGGTGCTGGCAATCCGGGGATCGGTGGAGGGGGTTGCGAGGCTCTCGAAGCTCGCTTGAGCGGTTTCTTGAAAGCCGGGTGAGGCGGGTGATTGCTGCCAGTCCCAGTTTGTCGGACGCGATTGGGGACTGTATAAACCACCGCCGCTATGGGGACGCAGGGCATCGAGTGTGCGTGTCGCAACAGTTGACGAGGCGCGATGGCCGGCGCCGGCGAGCGCAACGCGAATGGCACCTACGATCAAGCCGCGGATGAGGCCTGGATCGCGGAAACGGACTTCGCTTTTGGCGGGATGGACATTCACATCCACGAGGTGCGGTGGCACTTCGATAAACAGCGCCACGGCAGGGTGGCGGCCCGTTGGTACATGGTCTTGATAGGCGGCTTTAATGGCCCCCACCAGCACCCGGTCGCGCACCGGGCGGCCGTTCACATGGAGATTGGCGGCATTGGCTGTGGGCCGGTGATAGGTGCCTAAGCCAGCAAGCCCATAAAGGCGGGCGTCTTCGCGGATGGCATCGATGGGGAGCGCATTATCGGTGAAGTCTTGCCCCATAATGCGACCAATGCGGCGGGCGAGCGCTGCGGCGTCGGTTGCGTCCTCGCTGGGGTAATCGATCAACGTGCCGCTATCATGGCTCAGCGTGAAGCGGATATCGGGATGCGCCATGGCGATGCGCTTGACCATGTCGGCCACGGCTTGGGCTTCCGCACGGTCGGTTTTTAGAAACTTCAGACGCGCTGGCGTGGCATAAAACAGATCGGCTACTTCAACGCGCGTGCCCCGCTCAAAGGAGGCGGGTTTGACGGCATGCTTGATGCCCGCATCCACGAGAATGCTGGAGCCATGCGAAGCATCCGCATGGCGAGTGGTGATGGCAACGCGCGCCACGGCACCAATCGAGGGCAGCGCCTCACCGCGAAAGCCTAGCGTGTTAATGGCGAGCAAATCACCATCGGGTAGTTTGGAGGTGGCGTGGCGTTCAACCGCAAGGGACAAATCATCGGCGCTCATGCCGGAGCCGTTATCGGTAACGCGGATAAGGCGACGACCGCCTTCTTCAATGACGATTTCGATGCGCGTTGCCCCGGCATCAATCGCGTTTTCGACGATTTCCTTAACGGCGGAAGCCGGACGCTCTACCACTTCGCCAGCGGCGATGCGGTCAATCAGGATCGGGTCAAGGCGGCGAATATTCATGGTCTAGGCATGGCGACGATTCGTCTCGATGACAAGTCATCAGGAACGTTCCGCGATCAGCCCGCCGAGGTCGCTATCTCGGCATTGCGGATCAATGGAGTTTGAGCTTCGGCCGCACGACCTGATTGACGTGGCCGATCAAGATCAGGATCAAGCCCTTGATCCAGCCATGGATGCCGATCAGATGCATCCGATAAAGCGAGATATAGGCGATACGAGCAAAGTAGCCCTCAATGGCCATCCGCCCGCCGACGAGATTACCCATGAGGCTACCCACCGTTGAAAACCGGCTGAGCGAAATGAGCGAACCGCGATCCCGATAGACGAAGGCTTCCAACGGCTTCTTTGCGATGAGGCTCACAATATTGTGAAAAGCAGTTTTCGACATTTGTGCCGCCGATTGGGCGCGCGGCGGAACCGGCTTACCGGTTTCAGCAATAATGCAATTGCAGCAATCGCCAATCGCAAAGATGCGATCGTCAAGGGTGGTTTGAAGCGTATCGCGCACTTTGATCTGATTATTGGGGGTCATTTCCAACCCATCGAGCCCACCCTGTATTTTCGCGCCACGCACGCCTGCAGCCCATAACATGAGATCCGCTTTAACGCTCTCGCCCGAACGCATGACCAGAGCGCCCGCATCGGCTCGGGTAACTTGCGTGTTGGTTCTGACATCGACGCCGAGTGCTTCGAGTTCCGCCTGTGCGGAAGCGGCGAGCTTTTCGGGCAAAGCGGGTAAAATCCTAGGACCCGCCTCGATAAGCGTGACCTTTAAGCGGCTTTCATCGAACACTTCGAGACCGTAATGGCGAAGGGCGGCGGCGGAATTATAGAGTTCGGCGGCTAATTCAACGCCTGTCGCGCCACCGCCGACAATGGCGATATTGACCATCGCATCGGACGTTGAGTCGACACTCAGAGTGCGGGAAACCCTAAGGCAATTGTTGAGGAGTTTTGTCCGGAACCGGTCGGCTTGGGTGCGATCTTCCAGAAACAAGCAATTCTCTTTTACGCCCGGCGTTCCAAAATCATTCGATACCGCGCCAAAGGCCAAGACAAGGTAATCATATCGGATGCGGTGTTGGGCGATGACTTCTTGGCCGTTTTCGTCAAACATAGGCGCGATGACGACTTGTCGTTTGGTCCGATCAATCGCCTCCAGACTGCCATAAAAGAACCGATAGCCCCAACGGTGGCCATGGCTTCGATAGCCTACTTCATCGAGATTAGCGTCGAGCGATCCAGCAGCGACCTCGTGTAACAGCGGCTTCCAGATATGCGTTGGGTTTCGTTCAACCAAAATAATATCATATTTTTCGCGGCCGAATTTTGCGCCGAGACGGCGAACCAGTTCCAGTCCGCCGGCACCCCCGCCAACGACGACAATTTGAGTTTTCATGGCTGGTCGTCCCTGTTTTGATTATCGCTGCTTAAAGGACAAAAAAGGCACGATGTCTAGTTACTTGGTGGGTGCAGGATGGTGAACATGATCGCCGATCTCTTTGGCCAATTTCCGCACGACCGCGCTTGGGTTGAGAGGTTTTTGTAAATTAAGAGTAGGGCGGGCACTCTTTTAGTCGGGCCATGAATCCCTTTTCCAATGCCGGCTTGAATGAATGACGCGTAGAACGGTCAACGTGTCATCCGTTAAAACATATGCAATGATGTAGGGCGTTTTCAAGACGCGCTTTTCAAAGGTTCCTTCGACGCGTCCGGGGCGTCCGATTGGGTTGAGCGCAAGCGTTCTTATCGCAGAATCAACCCGATCCGCGATCAGTCTGGCGGCAACGATATCGTCTTTGGCAACATAAAATAGGGCAGAGTCGAAATCGTTCAAGGCATCGTCGGACCAGACGATCTCCCTCATTGATCGCTTTTGGCGCGTTCAATGGTTGATTTAAGCCGCTTCATCGCTTGGTCATGCGGCGTGACCCGCCCTGAATCCCGATCCGAAAGACCGCGTTGAATGCCAGCGACAATCTCCAATTCACGGGTAACGTAATCGGAGATAACCTCGCCAGCGAGAACCGACGAGGTGCGTCTTGCCTGACGGGCTAGCTCGTCAAGCTTGGATAGGGTGTCACCAGAAAGGTTCACCATTAACGGGTCTGCGGCAGGTGATGTCATGCACAAAGGGTACCATAAATTTTTCTATGTTCCAGCCTATTATCCTACCGCATGGCTGTTGGCCCGCACGACCGCCTCAACCACATCCGGATTTTTCTCGATCACCCGCAAAAGCGTTGCTGCTGCAGGGTCGGGGTGGCGGCGGCCTTGCTCCCAGCCTTCGAGCGTGCGGGCCGGAATGCCGAAGCGCTTGGCGAAGTCTTTTGGCGATTTGGCGACGGCTTTGCGGATGGTTTTGACGCGATCCGCCGTCATCGAAGGGTAGGAAATGACAGTAAGTTCGAGTTCGCCGCGCTTCCAAGCGATGGCTTCCTGGAGGGCTTCGATGAGGCCCGCGCCAAAGGATGTATCTTCTTCGCTTGTTCCGAATTTTCCGGCTTTAGGCATGGTCACATTCTCCACGAATAATTATACGCCAATAGCGTATAATTATCAAAGAGAAGTCTGATTCTAGGCGGTCATTCAAGCCTAAAACCGCTCACATCCCAACCGGACGACCCACCACGGTGACGAACAGTTTCCCCTCGCCATAAAGCCGTTTTGCGACGCGGGTGGCATCTTCTCGCGTGACAGCGGCAACCAGTCCATTGCGGCGGTCCATATAGTCGCGGCCCAAATTTTCGACCTGCATTTGGGTGAGCTGGCCCGCGAGCTTGGTGGAGGTGTCAAAGCGCAACGGGTAGGAACCGATGAGGTATTTTTTGGCGATGTCGAGTTCTTCATCATTCGGGCCTTCAAGGGCGAGCGACGAGATTTCGGCTTCGATGATGGAAAGCGACTCGACGGCGCGTTCGTTCTTCGTCGAGGTGCCGCCCATATGCAGCGGGCCGTGGTTAAGGCTTGCGAGCTGCGAGGAGACGGAATAGGCAAGCCCGCGCTTCTCGCGCACCTCGCGGAAGAGGCGGGACGAGAACATCCCACCGCCGAGCACGTGGTTGAGCACGCTGGCGGTGACAAAATCCGGATCGCTTTGCAGCAAGCCTGCTGCACCAAAGCGGATGGAGCTTTGCGGGATATCGAGATCGATCACTTGGCGCGTGCCCACAGCAGAAGGCGTGCCAAGGGGTATTGCGGTCAGTGCGGCTTTTTCGGGCAACGCGCCAAAGACGCGTTCGAGTTCAAGCGCCAGGGTGGCAGCGTCAATCGCGCCGACAACGGCGATTTTGAGCGTCTCGCGAGCGAAGATTTTGGCGCGATAGGCCACAAGGTCATCGCGCGTGATGGTGGGCAGGCTCTCGGCGGTTCCTTTGGACGGGCGCCCATAGGGGTGGCCTGCAAAGGCGGTGGCAAACCAAGCGCGGTTGGCCATGGCGTCGGGATCGTTCTGCTCGTTGCGGATCGAGGCCAAAAGTTGCGCACGCACGCGCTCGACAGGTTCTGCATCAAGCCGCGCCTCGTTTAGCGCCAGCCGGAACATATCGAAGGCTTCCTCGCGATGGCGGGAGAGCGTACGGAGTTGACCCGAAATCTGGTCGCGCGAGGCGGAAAAGCCGAGTTCAATCGCGAAATCATCTAGCCGGTCATGAAACTCCGTTGAATCATAGGGGCCCGCACCTTCATCCAGCAGGCCTGCGAGGAAGGAGGCCGTGCCCGGCTTTTTCTCCGGATCTTGTGAGGAGCCGCCTCGCATCGCGATTTCCATCGCGATCAGCGGCACGGTGTAATCTTCAATCAGCCAAGCCTCAATGCCAGAGCTGGAGCGGACGATTTGAATGCGGGAAGCGAGGCTTGCCGTCGTGGAAAGATCGTTCATCAGGCTGCTTCATCCTTTAAGAGATAGCCGCTTACGACATGACGCCGGTTTAGCCATTTTTTGGCGACTGTCTGCACCACGTCCGTTGTGACGGCTTCAATCGCGTCCGGCCATTCGGAGACGTCTTTGAGGCTGGAGCCGGTAGCGAGCGCAGAACCATACATGCGGGCGAGGGAGGATTGGCTATCTTGGGCGTAGACCGTGTCGGCGATCAACCGCGTTTTGGCGCGGCGCAATTCATGGTCGTCAACGCCTTGGCTGACGACATCCGCGATCACCTGTTCTATGGCTTCTTCGAGCGCCTCCAGCGTACCTTCTGGGTGGGGCAGGGCGTAGAGCATGAGGCGGGAGCGGTCCACCGCGGTGCTCTGATACCAAGCGCCTGCGGCAACGGCGATTTTTTGCTCCATCACAAGCTTGCGGTGAAGCCTGCCGGTGCCGTGGGCGGAGAGGATTTGAACAAGAACCTCAAGTGCTTCGGCTTCGCCCTTGTCAGCGGTTTTATAGCTCGGCACAACCCAAGCCAATTGGACGGAGGGCTGCTCAACCTTTGGGTCGGTCAACACCACGCGCCGTGCCGAGCGAGCATCCGGTTCGCGCGGACGATGACGCTCTGGCTTTTGGCCACGCGCAGGAATCCGGCCATAGGTTTCTTCCGCCAAGCGCACGACTTCGCTCTCGGTGACATCGCCTGCTACCACGAGGATGGCGTTTTCAGGCGTGTAGAAGCGGCGATAATAGGCGAGCGCGTCTTCGCGGTTGAGCCCCTCGATCTCATGCATAAAGCCGATGATCGGTTTGCCATAGGGGTGGTGGGTAAAGAGCGTGGAGGCGAGCGACTCGCCCAATTGGGCTGAGGGATCGGTATCCGTGCGCATGCGGCGCTCTTCAATCACGACATCACGCTCGGGGTCGACCACGTCGTCGGAGAGCACAAGGCCCGTCATGCGGTCGGCCTCAAATTCCATCATGGTTTTGAGGTGCTCGCGTGCAACGCGTTGGAAATAGGCCGTGTAATCATAGGACGTGAAGGCATTTTCTTGACCACCAAGGGCTGTGACAACTTCGGAAAACTCGCCTTGCGGGTGCTTATCCGTGCCTTTGAACATCAAATGTTCGAGAAAATGCGCAATGCCCGATTTGCCAACAGGATCATCCGCAGAACCATTGCGGTACCAGACCATATGCGTCACCACGGGCGTGCGGTGATCGGGGATAACGACGATATCGAGCCCGTTACGGAGCGTGACATGGGCAATATCGGGGCCCTTATGCGATTGTGGCTCGGTGGTCATAGAGTATCCCTTAATGAAACGGGCAAAGCGAAGCTGAACTTGGTAGACGGGCCGAGTAGGCGACGCTCACCAGAGCTGATACCAAGGCTTACCCTCGCCGGTCGCGGCCTTGGTTGCCGCTTCAATTTCTGGCGTGATGACGGCTTTCTTTTTAACGGCAGCGGGTGGATCGGTCAGATAACCCTTGCCGCCATTCACGGAAGCCGCGTTATTCGCTGCGACTTGCTTCATGATCTCACTGGCTTGAGCCATTTCTTGTGGCGTTAGCGGACGCTCCAGCTCGTTTTTATTAACGGGCGCGCTAAGGGCCGCGCGCGATGCGCCTTTTTGGACACGCGTCGCTTCTTCAAGCGTTAGTGGCTTGGAGGAGTCGACTGTTGCAACAGGTGAAGATGCTGCAGCCTCATCGGCCTGCTTTTTCAACACGTCGGGATCTTTAGGCCAAGCCGGATCCGTTGCGGATGTCAGCGTTTTTGGCTTTGGAAGCTTTTTGTTGGGTGGGACAACCAAGGGAGCACGCTCTGGATATTTATTCGTGTCATCGGTTGGCTTAAGACCAAGCATACCAAGAAAGCCTTCAATGGGGTCCTCAGCGCGGGCAGGAACGGAACCAAGCACCCCGATCACAATAAGCCCAGCGAGGGCGGAACGCGAAAACAGGGAGCGAGGCGAAAGGTCACGGTTCATCGAGATGGTTCCTTTTCGGTAGGGGTATTCACCGACTGGGCTTTACCTAACCACGAATCGTACAAAAGCAAGGCGACGGCCGCTACAATGGCAACATCAGCAAGGTTGAAAACATACCAACGCCACTCGCCCCAATGCAATAGCACGAAATCAACCACAGCGCCTCGAAAAATCCGATCAACGCCATTTCCAAGCGCCCCGCCTGCGACCAACCCGATGGCAAGGGCCGGCAGAATTCGTGTCGTACGCCAGAGCCAAACGGCGAAGCCCACGCTGGCGCCGATGGCTAAAAAGGTGAGCAGATATCGGCCCCAATCGGCGTGTTGTTGGAACAGGCCATAGGAAATGCCTCGGTTCCAGACCAAAACCAGATCGACGAATGGCGAAAGGGTTAAGAGTCCGGCCTCGTCGAGCCGGAGCACGGCTAAGATATAATATTTGCTCGCCTGATCGGCGAGGAAGATGAGTGCTGCTAATGCGAAACCAAGGGTTCTGGCTTTAGGCATGAGCGTGGCTTGCATCCCATTCTCGTAAAGCGTCCGCATCGCGCGGCGTGACATCGGGATAGTCTTTGTCGGTGCCGACTTCCGTCGAGTAGCGCCATGAACGGGCGCATTTCGGGCCTTCCGCCCGCACTGAGACAACGGCAACGCCATGCACATCGTCGAGCCGGAACGCATCCGCTGGCGCTTCGCCTTCCACAATGGTGATGGCGGAGGTGATGCAGATATCGGCGAAATCAACGCTCCGGACGAGATCGGCCAGATCTTTGTCGGCGATGTAGACGTGAGGTGCTGCTTCAAGCGAGGAGCCGATGCGCTTTTGGGCGCGTTCGATTTCCAAAGCTCCCGTGACTACGCGGCGGACTTTGCGGATGGTCGACCAACGCGCGGCGAGCGCTTCATCCTGCCAAGCCACCGGAATCTCGGGGAAAGTTTCGAGATGCACCGACTCGGCATTCGGATAGCGCGAGAGCCAGGATTCCTCGGCTGTGAAAACGAGGATCGGGGCGAGCCACAGCGTCACTGCGCGGAAGATTTCCTCAATGCAGGTGAGTGCCGAGCGGCGCGCCATGCTCGTGTGGGGATCGCAATAGAGTGTGTCTTTGCGGATATCGAAATAGAAGGCGGAGAGTTCGGTGTTTAGGAAGGCCGAAAGCTCGGTGATGACTTTCCGATAATCATAGGTCTCGTAGGCTTTGCTGACGATGGGAGCAATTTCGCTTAAGCGATGCAGCATCAGCCGTTCAAGCTCGGGCATGTCGGATGGTTTCACGCGGTGGGCGTCATCATAATGGGCGAGCGTGCCGAGCATCCAGCGGATTGTGTTGCGGAGTTTGCGATAGGTTTCCACAAAAGTTTTGAGGATTTCCGGCCCGATGCGCAGATCGTCCGAATAGTCCGCTGCCGCGACCCAGAGGCGGAGAATGTCGGCGCCGGAATCCTTGATAATGTCTTGCGGTGCCGTGACATTGCCGAGAGACTTCGACATTTTCTGGCCCTTCTCATCCAGCACGAAGCCGTGGGTGAGAACGACATCGAAGGGTGCGCGTCCGCGCGTGCCGCAGCTTTCCAACAGTGACGATTGGAACCAACCGCGATGCTGGTCCGAGCCTTCGAGATACATCACACGGTCTTTGCCGCCATCGACGATGCGCTTAATGCCTGCAAGCGTCGGGAAATGCGCGGGCGTATTGAGCACATAGGAATGGGTGGAGCCTGAGTCGAACCAGACATCGAGCACGTCCATGACCATGTCGTACTGGTCGGGGTTAACGGGTTTCGAAGCAGCTTTGAGGAAGCGCTCTTTTGCGCCCGCCGCAAACCATGCATCGCCGCCTTCCGTGTCAAAGGCTGACGCAATGGCTTCATCGACCTTCGGATCATGCAGCAGTTCTTTGGTTTCCTTGTGCACGAAAACCGTGATCGGCACGCCCCATGCGCGCTGGCGGGACATGACCCAATCGGGCTTGTTTTCGATCATACCGCGAATGCGGTTTTCGCCAGTTTCGGGCACCCATTCTGTTTGTTTGATGGCGTCGAAGGCGGTTTGGCGGAGGGTGCTTGCGTTGCCCCCCCCTCCCTGACCCTCCCCCACAAGGGGGGAGGGAAGAGAGGTGGCGGTTGAGGAGAATTTCGCGAGGTCGGGCTTTTCCCCTCCCCCTTGAGGGGAGGGGCCAGGGGTGGGGGTATCGGTGGGGGTATCCGCCCGATCAACCTCAAAGGCCTTATCCATCGCGATAAACCATTGCGGCGTATTGCGGAAAATTACCGGTTTTTTTGAGCGCCATGAATGCGGATATTGGTGCTTCAGGCGGCCACGTGCGACGAGATTACCTTGATCGATCAACGCCTTGATAACGGCTTCGTTGGCGTCACCCGTGTCGCCCTTCTCGGTGATGACGCGTTTGCCCTCAAAGCCCGGGGCTTCCTTGGTGTAAACGCTGTCATCATCGATGGTGAACGGGATGCGCGTGTTGATTTTGCGCTCAGTCAATTGGCGGCCATTTGCCATCCAGATTTCAAAGTCTTCACGACCGTGAGAAGGGGCGGTGTGGACGAAGCCTGTACCTGCATCATCAGTGACGTGATCGCCATCGAGGAGGGGGACGTCGAAAGAGTAACCAAGATGGGCGAGGGGATGGGCGCAGACCATCGTTTCAAACGCATCAGCAGGAATGTCTGCAACATGCGCGACGGTGATTTTAGCAGAACCAGAAACCGCTTCTGCAAGCTTGTTTGCGAGGATGTATTTTTCGCCGATCTTTGGCCCGAAGTCGCGCTCATTCGCTGTGACCTCATAAAGACCGTAGGAAATTTTATGCGAGTAGGAGATGGCACGGTTGCCTGGCAACGTCCAAGGTGTGGTTGTCCAGATGACAACGGATGCAACGCCTGAATGATCGCCTGTTGTGATCGGAAACTTCACCCAAACCATATCACTCGTATGGTCGTGATACTCGATCTCGGCCTCGGCCAATGCCGTCTTCTCGACAACTGACCACATCACCGGCTTCGAGCCGCGATACAGCAAGCCGTTATCCTTGAACTTCATGATCTCGCGGGCAATTTGGGCTTCGGCGTGGAAGGCCATGGTGGAGTAGGGATTATCCCAGTCGCCCGTGATCCCTAAGCGCTTGAACTCTTCGCGTTGCACGGAGAGCCAATGTTCGGCGAAGGTGCGGCATTCCTTGCGGAATTCAATGACGGGGACTTCATCTTTGTTTTTGCCCTTGGCGCGGTATTGCTCCTCGATCTTCCATTCGATGGGGAGACCGTGGCAATCCCAGCCGGGGACGTAGTTTGAGTCAAAGCCCAGCATTTGCTGGCTTCGCGTGACCAAATCTTTGAGTACTTTGTTGAGCGCGTGGCCGATATGGATGTTGCCGTTCGCGTAAGGAGGGCCATCATGCAGCACAAAGCGCGGGCGACCGGCGGCGGTTTCGCGTAAGCGCTTATAAAGATCCGTCTTATTCCAGCGCGCGATCAACTCCGGCTCGCGCTGCGGCAAGCCGGCGCGCATCGGAAATTCCGTTTGCGGGAGGAACAGGGTCTCAGAATAATCGCGCTTTGGGGCGGTATCGGTCATGGCTTCGGGCTACTCGCAGACGGCTTTAAAATGATGGAAGATCAGCCGAATAGCGCATTCCGGGGCAAGATGCCATGGATTAGTCAATCAAAATATGCTATCAAAAGCATCTATAGCGAGGTATAAACCAATGGTCGATCATCCCACTATCCTGCATTTATTGGATTCGAGCAGTCCTCGGGCTAAAATGGTAAGCGCGGTTTTGCGCCCTGCAAAATCGGCGAGTGAACTCATTCGCTATGCGGAGACCGTCTTCGGAGACGCGGATAAGGCAGAGCGCTGGCTGAGCAAACCTAAAGTGTTTCTTGATGGTAAAACCCCAAAAGGGGTTATAGATTCGCCGTCAGACCGCGAGAAAATCGACGAAATGCTGGTCCGTATCGAGTATGGCATGATCGGTTGACCATGCGGCTTTGGCGGATCTCGCGGTATCCATCGTTGGATGGTCAAGGCGGCAGATTGGCTTCAAACCGTTGGCACGATGCACCTCGTCCAATTGTTTATTGTGCCGACCATCCGTCTACGGCCCTGATAGAAGTGCTTGTGCATCTTG
Organism: Hyphomicrobiales bacterium; assembly: GCA_947374125.1. Lineage (GTDB taxonomy): Bacteria > Pseudomonadota > Alphaproteobacteria > Rhizobiales > Beijerinckiaceae > CAIUPE01. The sequence goes on from CANCAR010000035.1 coordinate 11,927, forward strand.
AGGTGGATTTCGACGATATACCTAAAGATTATAAGCTCTTAGAAATTGAAATACCTGATATTTCGAGCGTCAGGGTGGTAAGTGAGGTTGATCTTAACGAAGATTGGCAAACTAGTGAAGAGTTATCACGTTTCATCGGAAATTCATGGTTCGATGAAAATCGTGACTTACGATTATCTACTCCAAGCGCTGTTTTGCCGGACGCCCAGATTCATCTTCTAAATGTAGGACATCGTGAATTTTCGGAGGTAAAATCCATTTCGGTCAAACCAATTTCATTTGACCGAAGGCTTTGGAAAGCGAATTAGCACCCGCTACAACGGTAATAAACTAGGCGCATCCGCCTCAACCGGCGCTGCCAAAATCGCCCGCGCTTCTGCTGTATCTCGGTGCATTTGGGCAATTAACGCCTCAACACCGTCAAATTTCAACTCGCCGCGCTGGCGTTTGACGCATTCGACATTGAGCGTCTTACCATAGAGATCGCCAGAAAAATCCATCAGCCAAATCTCGAACAAGGGCGCGCCATTGTCGAAAGTGGGCCTGCGGCCATAGCTTGCCACGCCGTCATGCACCTTGCCGTCGACTTCGACGCGGACGGCGTAAATGCCTTCCATCAGGGTATTTTCGGCGGGGAGTTTAAGGTTGGCGGTTGGAAAACCCAGAGTTCGGCCGATTTTCTCGCCATGTCTGACTTCCGCTTGAAAGAGATAGCGATAGCCGAGCAAATGATTGGCCCGCGGCATGTCGCCTTCAGATAGCGCCGAGCGGATGGCTGTTGAGGAGACGGGCTCGTCAAAGGCTGTTAAAGGCGGCACGATCACGGCTTTGCGGCCTTGTTCCGTCGAACGGGTGGCGATAAATTCTGGCGAGCCGCCGCGGCCTTTGCCGAAATGGAAGTCATGGCCCACCACGATACCTGCCGCATCAATTTGGCCGAAAAGGATCGTATCGATAAACTCTGCTGCGCCGGTGGACGCCATTGCGGCATTAAACGGCAGTACAATCAAACCATCGACGCCCCAATGGCCTAAAATGGCGGCCTTCAAAGGATCGGGCGTGAGCCTAAAAACGGGTTCATCGGGACGGAAATAGCTGCGCGGATGGGGATCAAAGGTCAAGATCGCAAGCGGGCGGCCGAGTTCATAGGCCAGCGCTCGCGTCGCCTCGATCACCGCGCGGTGGCCGCGATGCAGCCCATCGAAATTACCGATTGCCACCACCGGACGTGAAAGTGCTGCGGGAAGGCGAGCTGCACCCCGGCAGATCATGGCGACATGACCTATGGGTGAAAGAGCGGCAGACGAATCAGACATCAGGATCAGAACAGGTTTTAAGGCTCATGCGGCGGGACCGTGGCTTCTGGTGAAGCGGTGGTCAAGAGGGCATCTGATCTTTCCTAAAGATTGTGCTTGATTCGCATTTGAACAATTTCTGCGGGGCTTGGTTTACGGCTTCGCGCTAAGCTTCGTTACATCTGCAAAGAGGATGCGAACGATGTTGCATGTAGAGCCAAGTTATTCCGTATTGATTATTGACCCGAAAGAGGCCGCATTGCCGGTGCTTAAACGGATGTTAGGCGAAATTGGCATTTCTCAGGTTGAAAGCGTACCCAATGCCGTGGATGCTCTTTCTCGGATGCGCGAGACGAAAACCAATCTTTTGATGACCGATTGGGCTATGGAGCCGATGGGCGGCGCCGAATTGCTCCGCGCGATGCGCGCCGACCCTCAGCTTGCTGCAACTCCGATGATGGTGGTGACGACTGAGCCAGCACCTGCGCAGTTTTTCGACGCCGTCGATGCGGGTGTTGATGCCTATGCGATTGCTCCCTTTACGATCCAAACACTGGAAGCGAAGCTCGCCTTTCTTCAGGAAGGGCGTTAGTTTCCCAATGGATGCTACCAAGCTAGCGTATCGATAGCGTAAGTGGGGCGAATGGCTGAGCGATCAATAAAGGCTTCAAAGGTACCATTATTCAGTGCGCCTTGGTCCAGCCCCAGCTCATGCATGTGAATGCCACGCAAGACGAAGAGCGAGGCGCACCCCATGGCGGTTGCTCCCGCCACATCGGTTTTGATCGCGTCGCCAATCATCAGCGTGCGGGATAGATCAGGCACGCGATGCAAAAACGAGGCGGCAACTTCGAGCGCCGCCGTATAAATCGGGCGATAGGGCTTGCCTGAATAAAGGGTTTCGCCGCCAAGGCTTTCGTAGAGCGCTGCAATTGCGCCGGCGCAATAGATGAGTTCGCCACCGCGCTCGACCAGAATATCCGGATTGGCACATAAAAATGGCCGATTTAACGTCCGCGCTTCGACTAGAAATTCACGATAGTTTTCCGCCGTTTCGGTTCGGTCATCAAAAAGCCCAGTGCACACAATCACATCGGCATCCTCAAGCGAGGCGGATTGCAGGGGAATCCCTGCAAAGAGACCGCCATCGCGTTGTGGACCGAGCCAGAAATAGCGTTTCCAGGTTCCTGCTGACAGCATGGACCGAGTGACATCGCCAGACGTGACAATGCCGTCATAGGCAGAGCGGGCGACGCCTAAGTTATCCAGAAGCCCTACGACGTCTTCAGCAGGCCGCGGCGCGTTGGAAACCAGAATGACCCTGCCGCCCTGATGCCGATAGCGCGTCAGCGCATCTGAGGCAGACGCATAGGCCTGAATGCCATTGTGCAAAACCCCCCAAATATCGCAAAGCACAACATCATACCCGGCTGAGCACGCCGAAAAGCCGTCCAGAATCGTTACAGGTGTGGACGTTTGTTTCACAATGGATTTCCAATTTAAGCTTGAAATATCAGTATGTGCGCGCTATCGGCCGGGTTGACCGTGCTGTCAAGCTGATATGCGACGCAAATGGGCGCGCAGCGGCTCGGGGGAAGCGGTATCTTTTTTCAGATCGTCCAAGCCTTTAGCCCTAGGCAACCGGCTGGCTTGAGGTGAAGGCTCGGGCCGCATCCGAACCATTTGTTGACGTTCGCCTTTGCCCTTTGGCCGCATTACGAGGTTGATGCCCAGCGAACGGATCGCCCGTAATGTGTTCTCCGAGGTTGGCGTCGAAACAGCCAAATCAATGCCGTGGCGGTCAAACAATTGAACGAGGTCGGCGGGATGGATATCGGTCGGCACTTTCCCGTCCCGCGTCGCAAGGATAAGTTCAGGCGGCGCAATAGCCAGTGTCACGCCTCTGCTTTGGAGACTTGCGGGCTCGATGCGGATGCTCCGTTCGATTTCCACCGCAAAGGTGCTTCCTGCATGAACAATATTTCGCATGGCCATGCCCGCATAGCCAATATCCAGGAACACGAGGTCTTCTGTAAGCAGGAAACACAAGCGCTTTGCTATGCCCGGTGAACGGGCGAGAAGTTCGCTGATTTCATTGCCTGCATTGGGATCATCCAGCGTTTCAAGCGTTAAAGGGCAAATGACGATTGGCCCATCGACTGCAAGCGCGAGCTGTGAGGCGAGCTCAAAGGCATGCGCAAAACGTACTTTATCAAAAAGCCGTATGACGTGCCCAGAAAAGCCTTCCGACCGGAAGGTCACTTCCGTCTGCCCATCCGGATAGCCAGCAACATTCGCGTTTATCATCCGATAGGCGGGACGCGCTGTCGGCAGGGCAACAATGTCCCGGGTGGCAACCGCTAGCTTTCCGCTAAGCAAGGTATCACGGAGCACCGCTTCAGCACGGCGTTGCAACAGTGGATTGGGTGAGGGCATGGTGGTTGTCGTATCCGCCGATGCCGTATCCTCTTTTTGTTGCTCGCGCTTGACCTCGGCGGTTGAGGCCCCGCTCAACCGCTCATTTTCGATGAGATCGGCAATGGCGTTCATGGTCTCCATCAGTGGAGCCATCTCTTTTCGGACTTGGTCCACTGCCGACGTGCCTGAAGCCAAAATACGAGCATCGACGGTTTTTAAGGAGCCCTCAATATGCTGGACCCGGCGCGATAGGGTATCGATAACATCTCTATGCGCATGAACTTCCCCATGACCATTCTCGGATCGCCGACGCGCTACCGTGTAGGCTGCAAGCGCCGTAACGCCCAGAAAGGCCGATGAGACGATGACCGATGCAGAGAGTGAAAAAACGCCCAACCCAACAATGAAAATCGAAGCAAATAGAATGCCGATAATCGTGGTTTCAGAAAGCTGTTTACCAAAGGGTAGCGTGAGTTTCATTCCGTGCCTTGCGCGCCACGTATTGGGTTAAGTCATATTGGTTACGCAGAACTGACTGAAAAACAATATGATTCGCCGTGATAGTCTATGCTATATTCATGCAAAGCGCACCTAAAGAAAGTGGAGAAAATCACATGGCAAATCCATCCCAGAAAATCGTATTGGCAGTGCAGGGTATGACGTGTGGCGGCTGCGCCGAAGCGGTAAAGCGGGTGATCCGGAAGATCGATTCTACCGCAGAAGTTAATGTCGCGCTCGACACGGGCAGGGTGGAGGCCGTGACCATTGCATTGGGAGCTGATCTGGCGGCAGCTGTTTCCAAGGCGGGTTATGAAGCAAGCATAATGTGGTGATGAAACGAGTGGATTAATCAAGCAAATCGGCAGACGAGAGCAAAAGTTCGGCGCGACCAACCAGACCCGCCGCTTGAAGTCGCTTAGCTTGGGCTCGGAGCAATTCTGGATCATAGGGATTAGCCTCGACAGCCGTATCGCCTAACCTCAATGCCAAGCCTATGTTTTTGGTCTCCAGCAGATCGCTTAATACCGCCATCGCCGTTACGTTTTTAGAATTCAATGCAATCGCCAGTTTGGCCTCGTCGGTGACCTTATCCATATTTGGCGTTTTTTCGTGTCGCCTCAGATCGGCCGATAGAGCGAGCAGCATGGAGCTGTTGCCCGCCGATTTTAATAGCTCGTCCATGCAGTGACGCGCTGACGCCAGTAATTCGACCTCTTGAGTTTTGATCGCGACATGAACCAACGCTAGACATGCCTGTGGGCTAGTGCCAGCAGTCGCGTTTGTCGATGCCGCGGGTAATGCATCGGTGCGAATAATGCCGTTGCGACCGGCGATTTCAAGCGCCAATTTACGCGCGCGAATTTGCAGCGCTTGCTCATCGGCGCGCAGCGTAATCGCATTCGTAAGAACAATCCGACCCGATGCGGCGTGGATGAGACGGATATCAATTGTTGAAGCACTATCGGACCGGACCGTGCCCTCAAGTGTATAAAGATCCTCGGGTACCGGATTATCCGGAATCGATTGTCGAAAGACCGTGATCCCATCAAAGCGGATCATGATATCGACAATGTCGTCGATAAAACGCTTTGCGG
>CANCAR010000036.1 GCA_947374125.1 Hyphomicrobiales bacterium
CATGCGTTGGCTGGGGCTGGCGAAGCGCTGCGTCGAAATCGCAACCGCTTATGCCGCCGAGCGCACCGGCTTCGGCGTAAGGCTGGCGGATCGCGAAAGCATCCAGATGATGCTCGGTGGCCTTGCGATGGATATCGAGATCGGCAGACTTTTGGTCATGAAGGCAGCCTGGGAGCTGGATCGTGGCAAGTTCGCTAAAACCGAAATCTCGATGGCCAAAGTTCATGTCGCCAATCTGCTGCATCGGGCAGCGGATATTGCGATCCAAATCAATGGCGCACGCGGCTATTCCACCGATACGATTCTGGAATGGATTTACCGCTATGCCCGTCAAGCCCGCCTTGTTGATGGCGCGGATGAGGTTCACAAAATGGTGCTTTACCGTCATTTGGATGATACCGCGCGCGGCTTTTGGCAGTGGGATGTTTCTGGCCAATAAGCGGTCCATATCCCCCAGATAAACAGGCATAGATGGTGAAACGATGAAGGCAACGCGGGATGACCTGGATTTTGATCCGTCGCGCCTGGAAACGTTCCTTGCGAGTGCGTTTCCGGGTGAAGTTCGCGAAATTCGGATCGAGCGGATTAGCGGCGGCCAATCCAATCCAACCTATTTCGTCACCTTCGGCCAAAGCCGTATGGTGTTACGCAAAAAGCCCGCGGGTGCCATTCTTCAAGGGGCGCATGCCATTGAGCGCGAATTCCGGGTTTTGAAAGCGTTGGAAAATACCGATGTTCCGGTGCCGCGTCCGGTCCTGTTGTGCGAGGATCCAGAGATCCTAGGTACCCCGTTTTATCTGATGGAACGGCTCGATGGCCGCGTCTTTTCCGATGCCGCTTTGGCCGAATTGCCCCGTCAAGAACGTGCACCGATTTATTGGGCCATGGCCGATGCGCTGGCCAGCCTCCACCGCGTCAGGCCGGATGAAGTAGGTCTTTCTGATTATGGCCGCCCCGGCAATTATTTCGAGCGCCAGATTACCCGCTGGACACGCCAATGGCGTGAATCGTCGAGCCCACCAATCCCCGACCTCGATCATCTTGTTGAATGGCTACCCGCCCATTTGCCACCCGATGATAGCGCGGTTTCCATTGCGCATGGCGATTTTCGTCTGGGTAATTTGATGTTCCACCCCACCGAGCCGCGCGTGATTGCGATTCTTGATTGGGAATTGTCGACGCTTGGGCATCCTTTGGCTGACCTCGGCTTTTGCTGCATGCCTTGGCATTCTTCACCGCAAGAATATGGCGGGATATTGGGGCTTGATCACCATGCGCTTGGCTTGCCGTCCCGCGATGATTTCGTCGCGCGGTATCGTGAAAGCGCTTTGCCAACCTCGCCTTTGCTGTCCTTCCATGTTGCTTTTGCGCTTTTCCGGTTTGCGGTGATTTTTGTAGGCATTGCTGACCGGGCGCAAGCGGGAAATGCTGCTGCTGACAATGCCTCAGCCATGGCCCCTTTGGCTGCCCGTTTTGCGGCGCGTGCGGTTGAGGTTAGCGTGACGGCGGATGATCTTTGAGGCTCGCGCTGATAAAACGATTTTCAAATCTCTGATTTTCTGCCCATTCCCTGAAAGACGAAGACATGATCGATATTCAGCATTTGAACCTCGCCAATATCCGGCTCGACGCGCATGATGATGGCGTGTTGGTCGCAACGTTGAACCGTGCGGCCAAACGCAACGCGCTCGATGCGGCGACGATTGAGGATTTGGTCACGTTGTTTTCTACCGTCCCGCGCATCGGGGTGAGGGCGGTGGTGTTGGCGGCAGAAGGCGATCATTTCTGCGCTGGCCTTGACCTCGTTGAACACTACAAGGCCGACCGTGGCCCCGCCGAATTCATGCACCTTTGCCTGCGTTGGCATGAAGCCTTCAACAAAATGGAATATGGTGGCATACCGGTGATTGCGGCGCTTAAAGGGGCAGTCGTCGGTGGCGGGTTGGAGTTGGCCTCCGCCGTTCATATCCGTGTCGCCGACACATCGACCTATTTCGCTTTGCCAGAAGGACAACGGGGCCTGTTTACGGGGGGCGGTGCTACCATCCGCGTTGGCGATCTCATTGGTAAGGCGCGATTGGTCGATATGATGCTGACGGGCCGCATCTATAAGGGACAGGACGCTGTCGATATAGGGCTTGCCCAATATCTGGTCGAAGGCTCCAGCTTTGACAAAGCCTTACAGCTTGCCCAATTAGCCGCAAAAAATCTGCCCTTGAGCAATTTCGCCATCTGTTCGGCCGTAAGCCATATGCAAAACATGTCGGGTCTTGATGCCGCTTACGCCGAAGCGGTCATGGCGGGCTTGGTAAACACCCAGCCGGAAGCGCGCGAAAGACTAGAAGCCTTCGCTAACAAAACAGCAGCTCGTGTTCGGCCTGATTGAAGTGAACCTGTTGGACTCGTCTGAACAGTCACGGTAGTGCATTCTGACGTGAAGCGAAGATGGGTCATACCGACGGCCTGATCTCTAAACCTCGAAAATGGCAAAAAATGACATCTACTGTTTACGCAACGCGGTTAAATTCGTTTAAAGTGAATGAAAAGCAGTACTGGGCGGGCTTAAACCGCAAAGTGAATGCGATTGATCTGGTCGCCCGCGCTGCGACCGTTCCGGGGCTTAATGCGGTGGATTTCAACTATCCTGACCATTTAGAGGGTCTAACGGAAGCCGAAATCCCGCAAAAGCTTGGTGAATTGGGTATTCGCCTCAACGGCTATGCGATGCGCTATTACACCGATCCAGGGTTCAAGCTCGGCGCCTTTACGCATCCCGACAAGACGGTGCGCCGCGCGGCGATTGATCTGACGAAGCGAGGTCTCGATTCATTGGCCACAGCCGGTGGCAATCTTATGACGCTTTGGATGGGGCAGGACGGTTTCGATTACTCATTCCAAATGGATTATGCCCGCGCATGGGATGACACCATTAACGCGATCCGGGAAGTGGCCGACCATAACCCGGCCATCGATATCAGCATCGAATACAAGCCCAATGAGCCACGCTCTTATAGTCTGATGCCGGATGCGGCGACCACTCTTTTAGCAATTCGCGATGTCGAGCGCCCCAATCTGGGCGTCACGCTCGATTTTGCGCATGTGCTCTATGCCGATGAAATGCCCGCTTATGCCGCCATGCTGATCGCGCGCCATTCGCGCCTGCTCGGTGTTCATTTGAACGACGGATATGGCAAGCGCGATGATGGATTAATGGTCGGTTCCGTTCATCCTATCCAGACCATCGAACTCCTCTATGCGCTGGATAAAATCGGCTATGAAGGTGCCATTTATTTCGACACCTTTCCCGATACGACTGGCCTTGATCCGGTTAAGGAATGCTCGGTGAATATCCAAGCCGTCAATGCCATGCGGGCGGTGGTAGAGCGGCTACGAAATAATGAGACGCTTGCTTCAGCCATCTTCTTGCAGGATGCCGTCACCAGCCAACGCATCGTGCAGGCCGCCATGTTTGGTCTTTAACGACATGCTTCGATCAGGAAAACACAACCTATGAGCCATTTCGCCTTCGACATCATCGTTTGCGGCAGTTTGCATCTCGATATCATGGTCGATGCCCCGCATTTGCCGCGTCTGGACGAAACGGCGGTAGGCACTGCATGGGGCATGAAATGCGGCGGTAAGGGTGGCAATCAGGCCGTGATGGCAGCGCGACTCGGCGCTCGAACGGCTATGATTGGGCGGATTGGGGCAGACGATTTCGGCACCCGTCTTTTGGCGCATTTGGATGAGGCGGGGGTTAACCGAAGGGCGGTTGAAACCGATCCCGTCGCGGGCTCGGGCATGAGCGTCGCTCTTGTTGATCCGCAAGGCGATTATGGGGCCGTTATTGTATCGGGCTCTAACCTGAGAATATCGCCTGAACACAGTGCGCAGCAGTTCATAAGCCTCGGTGGAGCATCGATCCTTGTGCTTCAGAACGAAATCCCCGAAGCGGTCAATCTTGCGGTTGCCAAGGCCGCACGTGCCGCGGGCGCTCGTGTTCTTCTCAATGCCGCTCCGGCACGCGCCTTGAGCGCTGAATTTTTGGATCAGGTTGATATTCTTGTCGTCAATCGCGTCGAAGCGGAGATGATGTCAGGCCTTACCGTTTCCGATCAGGCGAGCGCAGAAGCGGCACTCCCGGCCCTTGGCGGACACGCGTGCGATGTGATCATCACATTAGGCGGCGAGGGCCTTGTTTTCATGGCCAAGGCTGGAGCGCCTCACCGCTTAGCACCCCATAAAGTTGCTGTCGTTTCTACGCATGGTGCGGGCGATAGTTTTTTAGGAACACTAGCTATCATGCTTAGTCGGGACACAAGCTTGGTGGATGCTTGTGATGCTGCCAATCGGGTAGCGGCCCGTTTTGTTAGCCTAACCGAAGAGCAACGCGCCATTTCCTCGTTTCGTGCCGATGCTGAATCAATAATGAAGGCATAAAGGGCGAATTTCGCTCGCTTTTCCGTTGACAGATTGGCGCTCTCGGGTAGCTTGTCCTTTCAGCGTGTCATTAAAGCGCGTGATAAAAACTGGGAGGAATTCTGGATGAAAGTCGAACATTATAATCACCTTTTAGGTCTCCAAACGGATCGCCGTAGCCTGCTTAAGGGCGCGGCCGGTGTAGCAGCGCTCAGCGCAGCTGGCGGGTTGGGTACCACTTTAGCAACAACAATGCCTGCTTCGGCAGCCGATAGCCTCCGCGCAGCAATCTTAAAGATTCCAGGCGTCGGCAAAGGTTCACCAACGGATGCTGATTGGCAGAAGGTTGGCGAAATGTGCTTGGATCCTACAAAGGCCAACGTAAAGCCAGGTGAATTCAAGGGCGTTGAGCTCAGCTTCATGGGCCTTAACAACCAGAACGTGCACAACGTTCTCTTCCGCGGCATGTTGAAGCCTTGGGAAGCCTACACGGGCGCCAAGATTAACTGGATCGACCTTGCACAGGCCGACTACAACGCACGCCTGCAGCAGTCGATTGCCACCGGAACTGTTGACTTCGACATGCTCGAAATGGGCGCACCGTTTGAGGGCGACGTTTGCGGTAAGGGTCTCGCTTCGGTCATGCCGGATTGGGTCAAGAAGCAGATCGATATGGACGATATGGTCGCCTATCTCAAGCCGCCCGTCGGCACGTGGGATGGCAAGCAATATCGCGTCACGATCGACGGCGACTGCCATAACTTCAACTATCGTTCGGATTATTTTACCGACGCAGAGCTTGCCAAAGCCTGGAAGGCCGAAGGTCATCAGGGTGAGTGGGGCGTGCCAAAGACCTGGCAGAAGGTCAATGAAGTCACGAAGTTCCTCAAGGGCAAGAAAATTAAGGGTCAGGATGCCTATGGCTATCTCGATCCAACCAAGGGTTGGGGCGGATTCGCCTTCTACTTCTTGGGCTCGCGCGCAACGGCCTATGCCAAGCATCCCGACGACAAGGCCTGGTTGTTCGATGCTGACACCATGAAGCCACGCATCAACAACCCAGCCTGGGTTCGTGCGATTCAGGACGTTGTGGATTGCTTGCCTTCCGAGCCAGCCGATCAGCTCAATGCCGATCCAGGCACGACGGGCTTCCAGCAGTTCCTCGCTGGTACCGGCTCGATGCTCTCCTGGTGGGGTGACATTGGCTCGATGGCCAAGACCTCTGACGGCTCGGTCGTGGGCGATGTTACAGCATTCGACATTCTTCCAGGTTCGGACGATGTGTACAACGCCAAGACTGGCAAGTGGGACAAGCTCGCTTCTGGCCCGAACTATTCGCCAAACCTCGCTTATCTCGGCTGGGGCATTTATGTCATGGCTCGCGTGGACAGCGACTCGAAGAAGCAGAAGGCAGCTTGGTCGGCAGCAGCCCATCTCGGCGGCAAGGACATTGCACTCTGGATGGCAGCCTATCCATCAGGATTCCAGTGCTATCGCAACAGCCAGCACAATGTCGACGAATGGGTTGGCGCAGGTTACGACAAGGCGTTCATCTCGAACTACCTCGACTCGCAGTTCAACTCCTACAACCACCCGAACGGCGCGATCGAGCCTCGTATCCCTGGTATCTTCCAGTATTACAGCGTGGCCGAAGACGAATTGGCCAAGATCTACGCTGGCAAGATGAAGCCGCAAGAAGGCGCAGACGCAATTGCTGCTGCTTGGGAGAAGCTTACCGATCAGATCGGCCGTGAAAAGCAGATCAAGCTCTATAAGGCTTCGCTCGGCATGTGATCAGGCCGCTGATGCGGTATTGATCGAGTGATAAAACGACTGGCGGCGTAATCCATCGCCGCCAGTCGATTCTTTTAAATGGACCATTTCGGGCGTTGATTGCGCCAAACTACGGTATTGGAATTCCATGTCGCACACCGCAACATTTGCCCGTCCATCCCTCATCCCTGAAGGTCGGAAATCGGCAGGGCGCGCCTTGATCTGGGTTACGACGGTTGTGCTCTTGGGTGTTCTGCTTGTCCAAGGGCTTGATGCGGCGGGTCTGCTTGGTTTCGAGTTTAAAGATTGGCGGCCATCGCTTTACGCTTATTTGGTGTGGGCTGTAGCGCTCGGTACGGGCCAAGTCATGATCCGGGGTGAAGCAGGTCAAAAGGCGCTCTTTTTGCTGCCTGCCTTGCTTTTCACCATCGCAATGGTGGTTTTCCCAACGGTTTTTGGCCTCTATATTGCGTTCACGGATTGGAATTTGAGTTCCTTTGAGGGCCAGAAATTCAACGGCCTCGATAATTTAAGAACCCTGATCAAAGACCCGTATTTTTGGAATTCGCTCCGTAATATGACCTATTACGTCCTGAGCGTGTTTGTCCAATATGCGCTGGCCTTTGGGTTGGCGTTGCTGCTCAATGCCGATATTCGGGCACGTAAATTCTTTCGCGTGGCGTTTCTCTTGCCCTTCATGCTGAGCCCTGTTGCGGTCAGTTGGATGATTGGAAAATCGCTGATGGAGTTCCGCTTTGGCCCTGTTGCGACGCTGATGCGTCATATCGGCTGGGATAATCCTGCTTTTTTCACGACACCGTGGATCGCACGATTTAGTATCATGGCGCTGGATGCTTGGGTTTGGTTGCCCTTTATGATCATTCTCATTTTGGCGGGGCTTCAGGCCATGCCAAAAGACATCCAAGAAGCGGCTAAAGTGGACGGTGCCTCCGGCTGGGCTTCCTTTTGGAACATTACATTTCCGCTGATGCTGCCGGTGAGCGTAACGACCATCGTGTTGCGGATTATCTTCCAATTGAAGCTCGCCGATATCGTGATCAATACCACCTCGGGCGGGCCTGGTGGCGCAACCGATACAGTGTCAAGCTTCATCTTCCGGGAATATCGCGACCGGTCCAATGTTGGTTACGGTACCATGATCGCTGAGGTCTATCTCATCATCATCATCGTGTTCATCACGGTGCTTCTTAATCTGGTTGGGCGCTTTATGCGCCGGGAGGCAGCGTGATGACGACAGTTAGCGCAAGCACGCGGCGTCAACGGCCGCGCCAGCCTTGGAATTGGAGCGCGGCAACAGGGCGAATATTGACCTATGCTGCGCTGCTGACCTGGGCTTTCATTTGCCTGTTTCCAATCTATTGGACGATTTCGACCTCGTTTAAAACCGCTGTGAACGTTACACAGGGTGATATTATCCCGTTCATTGGGCGCTTTCAGGGCGATTGGAAAGGCTGGCGGTCCTTGGGCCTTTCACCCGATACGATCTTTGAAATCTCAACCGTGCGGGATGAGTTCTTCCGTCGATTTGCGAACAGCATGATCGCATCCGTGGGCGCATCACTTTTGGCCGTATTGATCGGCGCTCCGGCGGCCTATGGGCTGGCGCGGTTCCGTTATAAATTCGGCCCTTGGCAGAACAAGGATATTTCCTTCTTCTTCCTCTCCCAGCTTTTGCTGCCGCCGGTTGTTTTGGCGATGCCGTTCCTCGTGCTCTATAAGGAATTAGCGCTGCTCGATAATCTCCTCGGACTGATCCTTGTCTACACGCTGATGGTGTTGCCAATCGTCATTTGGATTACCCGCGACCAATTCGAAACCATTCCGATTGAGCTTGAACAGGCGGCCCTTGTTGATGGCTGCACGGTATGGGGAGCGTTTTTCCGGATCGTGATGCCGATTGCGCTGCCTGGCCTTGTCGCAGCGTTTATTCTGTCGGTGGTGATGTGTTGGAACGAGTATTTTTTCGCAGCTTTGCTGACAAGCACGAACGCTAAAACGGTGCCCGTTATGGTCGCTAGCCAAACCGGCTCGCAAGGGATTAGCTGGTGGACCATGGCAGCCCTTTCGACGGGCGCGATTGCACCTTTGATTTTCATTGGTGTGTTTCTTGAGCGCTATATCGTGAAGGGGCTAACGGCGGGTGCGGTGAAATAAAAGTCCCTCATTCATTTGGTTCGCTCAAGCGACGGAGATAGGTTGAGATGAGCGCTAAGTTCACACGTGTGTTTGGTACGACAAAGCCTGTCATCGCCATGGTGCATTTTGGAGCCCTTCCCGGCTCGCCGCTTTACGATGCCGAGGTCGGTTTGAATGGCCTCCTTGAAGGTGTCCGAAAAGACATTAAAGCGCTCCAAGCGGCAGGCTTCGATGCGATCATGTTCGGTAATGAAAATGATCGTCCCTATGAGTTCAACGTCGATACCGCATCAACAGCGACCATGGCTTACGTCATTGGTCAGGTTCGCAGCGAAATCACGCTGCCCTTTGGCGTCAATGTGTTGTGGGACCCAATGAGCAGCATCGCCTTGGCAGCAGCAACGGGGGCATCCTTCGTGCGTGAGATTTTTACCGGCACCTACGCGTCCGATATGGGGCCGTGGACGCCGAATGCGGGTGCCGCCATGCGCTATCGGGATCGCCTCGGTCGCAGCGATATGCCGCTCCTCTATAATGTCTCCGCGGAATTTGCCCATTCGCTGGATCAGCGCAGTCTTGCGGATCGCGCCCGAAGTGCCGTCTTCTCAAGCATTCCGGATGCGATACTGGTGTCAGGTGCGATTACGGGTGAAGCAGCCGCAATGAGCGATCTTGAGGCGGTCAAAAAGGCTCTCCCAACAACTCCGGTTCTTGCAAACACAGGCGTCAAGCATTCGACCATTGCCGATGTTCTCAGGGTTGCCGATGGCTGCATTGTGGGCTCTTCTTTAAAGGTCGATGGCCACACTTGGAACGCGGTCGATCCGGACCGGGCGATGGAGTTTATGCACCTCGTCCGCGCGGCGCGAAAAGGCTAAGCGAATGGCTCCGTCAAAGAAATCGCGTCTTGAAAGTCTCGCTAAATCTTTGGGTGATTTGATGCTGATCCCGGGGCTTAGCGGCCATGAAGGACGTGTCCGTCGCGCAATTGCAACGGAATTGGATCAGCTCGGTCTCACCCATTCTACAGATCGTCTTGGCAATCTCATCGCCACGCTTCCCGGCGCAAAGGGCGCGCCGACCGTCATGCTTTACGCGCATATTGATCAGCTTGGTCTGATTGTTCGAAAAGTTGAAGCCAATGGGCTTATTCGGGTGGAGCGTCTTGGCGGCGTACCCGAACGTGCGTTAGCCTCGCAGGAAGTGTTGTTCTGTGTCGGTGCTGGCAAAGATGTGCCGGGTATCATCGCCAATAAGAGCCATCATGCGACGACACCGGATGAAAAATACAAAGTCGTACCCTATCAAGAACTCTATATTGACGCGGGCTTTACATCGGCCAATGAAGCCATGGATGCGGGTATCGATATTGGTACACCCGTCGTATATCGTCCCAATGTCATAAGGCTCGCCAATGATCGGATCGCCGGAACTTCTGTAGATGACCGAGCCGGATGTGCGGTTGTTCTGGATGTCGCGAAACATCTCATCGCTTCGAAAAAGCATCCAACGTTTCATCTCGTTTTCTCGGTGCAGGAAGAGTTTAATTTGCGAGGCGCGGTTACAGCCGCCCAAGCCTTGCAGCCCGATATAGCCATTCAACTCGATCTGATTTTAGCAACCGATACACCAGATATGGCCTATCGCGGTGATGTTCGTCTTGGCGGAGGCCCCGCTATGGGCATGTATAGTTTCCACGGACGTGGCACGCTCAACGGCGCTATTCCCCATCCGGCCATGGTCTCGCTCTTTAAAGAAACGTCGAAGACAACGGGAATTCCCTTGCAGCGCAGCGCGCATATTGGGGCTCTCACCGAGTCGTCCTATGTGCAA
Source organism: Hyphomicrobiales bacterium (assembly GCA_947374125.1). Taxonomy (GTDB): domain Bacteria; phylum Pseudomonadota; class Alphaproteobacteria; order Rhizobiales; family Beijerinckiaceae; genus CAIUPE01. The sequence continues at coordinate 10,183 of CANCAR010000036.1, forward strand.
TTGGTAGGGTCTGGCGTGGCCGTCATCGATATGGGATTCCCATGCCGTTACACGCACTCATCCCTTGAAATGTGCGATCTTAATGATCTTATCGGTCTATCCGATCTGCTAACGGTAGCGATTGGACGGATCGACAAGAACTTCAGTCTCGACCGTGATCCGCACGAGCCGTAAATTGGCTCAAATCAGCGAGCCGTTGACGATAGCCTGCCCGTTTGCATCAAACAGGTGACACATATTCGGTGGCAGGGAGAGCGATACGGTTTCGCCAATCTTTTGCGACGCCAAACCATCGGTCTTTACCACGCATTGCGGGATCGCTGACGTTTCAACATAAAGCATGGTTTCCCCGCCCAAATGCTCGGACAGCACCACTTTTCCCGGCACCGTATTGTGAGCACCCGTGATCCCGACGCCAATATGCTCCGGCCTAATACCAACCGTCACCTCACCTTTGCCAATCGCTTTACCATGCGTGTCGATCGAAATTTGAACGCCGCCTTTTAAAACAACCTTCGCTGAACCATTGGCGACATCAACCACTTCGCCTGGCATGAGGTTCATTTTTGGGCTACCGATAAAGGTCGCCACAAACAGATTATTCGGGCGGTGATAAAGATCCAATGGACTTCCAACCTGCTCGATCCGTCCCGCATTCAGCACCACAATCTTGTCGGCCATGGTCATGGCTTCGACCTGATCATGCGTCACATAAACCATCGTGGCTTTTAGATCGTTGTGCAGCTTGGCGATTTCGATGCGCATCTGAACGCGTAAAGCGGCGTCCAAATTCGACAAAGGCTCATCAAACAAAAACACTTCCGGTTCGCGCACAATCGCACGCCCAATCGCCACGCGCTGCCGCTGGCCACCGGAAAGTTGGGCGGGGCGTCTGTCGAGATAATCGGTCAATTGCAACAGCGCTGCCGCTTTGGCTGTGCGAGCGACGATTTCCTCACGCGGCGTCTTGGCCATTTTGAGGCCAAAGGCGATGTTTTGCCGAACGGTCATGTGCGGGTAGAGCGCGTAGCTTTGAAACACCATGGAGATGCCACGCTTGGCAGGCGCAAGAAAGGTCACATCATGGCCGCCAATTTCAATCACGCCATCGGACATTTCCTCTAGCCCTGCAACCATGCGCAGCAAGGTGGATTTTCCGCAGCCAGAAGGGCCGACAAACACGCAAAATTCGCCGTCCTCGATATCAAGATCAACGCCGCGAATTACTTCGACATCGCCAAATGATTTTCTAACGCCACGCAAAGCGAGACCGGCCATCTATTTCTCCCAATATTTCTTTTGCCTCGCTGGAGGCGAAACTCAATTTGCGATGTTTTCCAAGGGACTGCAAGCGGTTAAGCGCGCGCCAACAGCGTTTCAACCTCTGAAAGATAGGGCATAGCGGGTGCCGTGCCATGGCGTGTCACTGATATACCCGCCACCGCGCAGCCAAACCGCGCAGCATCCAGCGGATCCATGGCCTTTGCCAAGGCCGCCGCAAAGCCGCCATTAAACGCGTCGCCCGCGCCAGCCGTTTCAACCACAGGTCCTGCATCGAAGGCGGGCACAAGAAACGAGCGATTTTTATCGTGAAACAGCGCGCCCTTCTCACCTAACGTGATCAGCGCAGCGCCAACCCCTTTAGCCAACAACGCATCGCCCGCCCGCCGTGCCTCGTCGACGCTTGTGACGGGTAGACCTGTCATCGCCGCCGCTTCGCTCTCATTGGGTGTGATATAGTCAACCAGCGGATAAATGGCTCCATCAAAGGGCGCCGCCGGTGCGGGGTTGAAGATGGTTGTAACCCCTGCGGCCCGCGCAATTTCAAGGCCTCGCAAAGCCGAAGCGGGCGGCTGCTCGAGCTGGGTCACAAACACGCGGGATGATCGAATCACGTCGCCGGCAGCGTCTACATCAGCGACCGATAAATCGTCAGCCGCACCGGGCACAACGATAATGGCGTTCTCGCCGTTCGTGTCGTTCACATAAATGAAGGCTGCGCCCGTTGGCTGATGGGCAGAACGCGGCACCATCGGAACAATGCCTTCCTTCGCCCACGTCGCCATGGCAATGTCGCCGAAGGCATCGGCGCCTATCCGCGAAATAAAGGTGGTTTTTGCCCCAGCGCGCGCCGAAGCAACAGCCTGATTGGAACCCTTGCCACCCGGGCCCATGGCAAAACCTGAGCCCATGATCGTCTCACCCACCGCGGGCATACGGCCTGAGCGAAAGGCGAGATCGGCCACAAAGATTCCGAGAATGGCGACGCTGCCAGCATTCGACATGGATAGTCCTCCTCGATTTTTTTGCCTGATTTTTGATTTCAATCGTAAGGGTCGCACGGACGCGCGTCAAACAATCGGCCTGAATTTTTGTGCCTCATTGCGCTTTGCACGTAATTCTGTGAACTTGATACAATAAATTTTGCTTCGGGAGAACGACGTCATGCTCAAGGGTATCGATCCAATCCTTACCGCCGATATGCTCTATGTGCTGAAAGCCATGGGGCATGGCGATGATCTTTTGCTCTGCGACCGAAACCATCCGGCTGCGACGCTGGCAGCGAAAACGACGCATGGCAAACTGATCACTCTGTTTGGAGCCGATCTCGCCCGCACAGCCGAGGCGGTTCTCTCTGTGTTCCCGCTGGATACCTTTGTCGAAGAGCCCGTGATGCGGATGAAGGTTGTCGGCAATCCCGAACAACTCGTGCCCATTCATCACACCATGCAGGCGATCATCAACAAGGCTGAAGGCCGACCCATTGCGATGGGGGCCTATGAACGGTTTGACTTTTATGATGCAGCCGCCAAATCCTTCGCCATTGTGCAGACCTCTGACCCCGGTCCCTATGGCTGCTTTATTTTTCGCAAAGGCGTGATTTGACCGGGAATTCATCTTGAATAAAGGGAACTCGGAATGACACAGACTCTTTCGCAACAGGGCGGGCAGGCGCTTGGCGAGTTAGGCGCGGTCTTTGCAGGCTTGCCCGATGACGCAGCCGACAGCCTTGTCGAAGCGATCACGAAAGCCCGCCGCATCGTTGTCTATGGGTGTGGCCGCGAAGGATTGGCGCTCAAGGGCTTCGCCATGCGGCTTTTCCATTTGGGCCTTGATGTGCATGTTTTGGCCGATATGACCGTACCCCATCTCGAATCCGGTGACCTCTTAATCGTAACCTGCGGCACCGGTCATTTGCCCTCGGGTGAAACCTTTATGCAAATTGCCAAAAAGGATGGTGCGAAGACACTTGTCATTACCTCGCAACCCACGGGCTCCACGCCTGCTCTGGCCGATGCGGTAACCGTAATTCCCGCTCAAACCATGGCGAATGATCGGACGGGCACGCCTTCTCTTCTTCCCATGGGATCGCTCTTTGAAATTGCCGAGACGATCTTTTTTGAACTCGTCATTTTGAAGGTCCGCGATGCGCTTGGTGAAACGTCTGAGACCATGCGCGCGCGTCATACCAATTTGGAGTGACGCGCGCGCAAATGAAGTAGCGTGTTGGATGTTAATTCCCTTCGTGCGTAACGACCATGACACCGTCTATTGACGCCTCTGTTACCGAATAAACCCCTCAACAAAGCCGTCACCAAAGCCCATTTCACCATAATGTTTCCGGCACATGTCGATCTTGGTGAACACGTCTTCATAGCCGAGTACGCCGCCGTCGGGATCGACATAGATCATCGCACCGTTGACTTGGAACATGGTGATCATTTCGGTCACCTTGTCGTCGACAACCAGCGTATGCGTTTCGCCGGGTGCCTCGTAAACGTAAGATCCTTCGGTAGCCACCCAATCATGTTCGAGGTAGCGCCAAGAGCCTTTGAGCACATAGCCATGCACGGGTTGGGGATGGCGGTGGCGTGACAAGACGCCCGATTTTCTAACCCTGAGCAGATTGACCCAATATCCCCGGCTTGCGGATAGGCAAAGCGGACGAAACCAAACATTTTCGGCTTGTGGCACCCAAAGCCGCTCATCTTCTGGAATGGCGTGCGGAATAACGATTTCAGGAAATGCATCCTTTGGCTGCGGATGCCGATAGGGCATACGGGCCTGTTCCGCGTCTTCTTGTTTCCGGGTTTTAGGTTGGTCAGGATTTGACATGGTTTGAAGTCCCTTCACGTTATCGAATAGCCGCCATCGATTGGCACAACAGCACCGGTCATGAATTTGGCTGCATCCGAGCATAGATGCACCACGGTGCCCGCCACATCCTCCGGCTTGCCCCAACGCTTCATCGGCGTGCGAGCCATAATGGCCGCCGTGCGGGCTTCATCGGCTACGACGCCTTTGGTGAGTTCGGTGCTGATCCAACCGGGCGCAATCGCATTGACGCGGATGCCATCATTTGCCCAGGCCACGGCTAGCGATTTGGTGAGCTGAACAATGGCCCCCTTAGACGCCGCATAGGCTGGCGTCAGCGGTCCGCCAAAAAAAGACAGCATGGAAGCGGTATTGACGATTGAGCCGTTACCCGTCGCAGCCAGCGCCGCTTTGGCGGCCACGCACATCCGCATCGTGCCGGTGAGATTGACATCCATCACCTTCTGGAACCGTTCAATGTCATATTCGGCTCCGCCGCGCAGGATCATACCGGCGCAATTGACGAGCGCGTCCAGGTGGTCGATACCCTCAAACAAGGCTGCGATGTCCGCTTGATCCGTCACATCAAGCCGAACGGCACTTAAGTGAGGCCGGGTCGGGACGGCGCTAACCTCATCCTCCGTTAAGCCGGTGACGATCACCCGATAGCCCGCTGCCAGCATCGCCTCGGCAACGCCAAAACCAATGCCTCGCGCTCCGCCGGTGATGAGAGCCAATTTAGGGATCATGTCGTACTCATGCGATCGTGGGCAGGCGAAATCGAACGAACTAACTCTTGCTCTAGTTTCTGCCCGTTTTCAAACCCTTATTGTCCGTCAAAGCCGGAGCGCTTTGTTAGCCCCGCGAAACGCCTCAAAAAGTAAAAGCGCTTTGTCCGCATCGAGTTTTGTTAAATCGAGGTCTTGGTCGATTTGAAAGAAATTGCGCAGAATTTTTGATGTTTTTGTGGGGTTTGCCGTTTCCATGCTCCAGTTTTCATAAAACCGTTCAGCGATGGTTTCACGTACGAGAATGGTATGAACGACATGTCGATAATCGTCTTCTATCCGCGCGAAGGTAGCGTTGACGGCAGCCTCATCCCCTTCAAGCATTTGTAAGAAGGTGCCTGCCGAATAATAGAGAAACCCCGTCACACTATTTTGTTCGTTTCTAATTCTGCTTCGCGTTACCAGCCGCTTCAGATCCGCTTCCGACAATGGACGAAATTCCCGACTGGTATAGATTAAACGTATCACGGTCGTATCACCCTGCTAGAATCGGAAACGTAACCCCAATGGCCCAAGCGAAGCTTAAAGCGTTCGTTAGTCCGGCCACCAAAGGATCGCCAGTTCGTTTATAGATCCAAGCGCTAAAGAGTCCAAAGATCAGGAAAAACAGGACGATCAGCGGGATAATAATCACCAAGAAAAACAGCCGCTCAAAGTCGAGTGCGGTCGCAATGGCGAGTGAAACGAGAAAGAGGAGTTTGCTTGCAGCATAGGCTCCACGGCCTGCCTTTTCGCCCCGGGTCAGCCATTCATCGCCGATGAAATAGAGCAAAGTACCGATTGCCATCGCCAGCAGAATGGGGAGGCGGTTAAGGCCTGGAACGAAATTGGTAAAATAATGATCCAGCGGCCAGAACAACGCCGCCGTTTGATAGGCGATCACGCAGACACTTGCCAAAAGGAAAGGCATTGAGACGCGAGGTACAATTCCGCCGCAATGCTGTTTCATCCATATCAGACACGCAACCGTCAAAAGCCCATACATCGCAAAATGAACCGCGAGATAATCGGCAACAAGAACAGGCAAAAAGTGCGTGGGCAGTACTCGAAGCAGTAACGGCGTGATCAGTGCTGGCAAAACAAGCGGAAGCCAAAGGCGTTTCCAACTTAAGCCCGCTCCGCCTTTTTGACTACTCACCCGCGGCAAAAGCTTGGCGAGTTGGCGGGCAAGGACAACGGCACCCGCGATCAGCAGGGCAATCCAAGGGCCGCGAGCGTCTAACTGGAGGGGCGAGGTTCGTTGCACGCCGAAGGTTTTATCGAGCCATTGAACCGCCGCTTGCATACTATCCAAACTGAACAAGACGCTCACATGCTCGGTATTAGGCGCAAAAACCGCCATTCTGCCGGTCCCCTCGCTAGGGTTGCCATAGAGAATGTCCTCTTCGGCCTCCTTCGGTGCCGAAGTTAGCCCTACAGCCCGCAGGGCCTCGGTTTTGAGCATCCCTTCCCAAGCCCCCACGATCACCAGCAAATTACGCGGCGATACGTCGGTAACAACCGGCGAGAACATGGAAACCGCAATGGTCGCGGCAATGGTGGGGTCGGCTTGGGCCACGCGCACCACGATGTCGGAGGCCATGGAGTGTCCGAGCACCGCAATCCGTCCGTCGCCCAGATCACGTGCTGCGGCCACGACCTTTGCGGTTTCCGCCATCAGCGTTTGGGTTGCGCCCGTCTCCTCGGTGATGCTTCCCGTGAGAGCGCTTGGGTTACGGCCATGGCCAGCAAAATCAAAGGTCACGGCGATATAGCCATTTCGTGCAATCGCCATTGCAAAGGACTGCATCAATTGCTGCGATCCGGCAAAGCCATGCGCGATCACCACAACCGGGGCAGGGGATGCTCCCTCCGACTGGTAAACGCGAGCCGGTATTGTTCCAATCTCAGTTGCCTCAATGCTTAGGCCAGCCGATGCATCATGGAGTTTTAGAAGCGAAGCTCCCATCGCCAATAACGCTACACACGCGATGACTACCGATAGGGCCTT
>CANCAR010000037.1 GCA_947374125.1 Hyphomicrobiales bacterium
TTGAACCTGCCATTCGTACGCCCGCAAACCCCAAACAATTGCCTGAACCCTCGATTGGAACGATTGAATTTAACCATGTCGTGTTTGCCTATCCGTCGCGGCCAAACGAGCCTGTTTTGAATGGCGTTAGCTTTTCAGTGAAAAAAGGCGAGCGGGTTGCGATTGTCGGCCCGTCGGGTGCCGGTAAAAGCACGATTATGCAATTGCTGCTTCGTTTTTATGATCCGAACTCGGGCTCAATCGGCGTAGACGGGATCAATATATGCGATGTCGACCCACGTGCCTTGCGCGACAGAATAGCGCTGGTTCCCCAAGAAAGCATGATCTTTGGCACGACATTGGCCGAAAACATTCGCTATGGGCGCCCCAATGCGTCTGATGCGGATCTCGAATCGGCAGCCAAGCGCGCCATCGTTGACAGCTTTGTAAGCGTTTGGCCGGAGCGATACGCGACACGCATCGGCGAGCGCGGTGTCACGCTTTCGGGCGGGCAACGGCAACGGATCTCGATTGCGCGAGCCATCTTGAAAGATGCGCCGATCCTATTGCTCGATGAGGCCACCTCGGCACTCGATGCCGAGAACGAAACCCTCGTGCAATCCGCGCTCGACACGCTGATGGAAGGCCGCACAACCCTTGTGATCGCGCATAGGCTCTCCACCATCGTCAATGCCGACCGAATTTTGGTGATGGACCACGGCAGCATTGTCGAAGAAGGCACGCACAGTGAGTTAGTGGCTAAGGGCGGACTTTATGCGAGACTAGCGGCCCTGCAATTTGAGACAGGCGGTTAAGGGGTTACCGATCCGTCAGCTTCAACTCAATCCGGCGATTGCGCTTCAAGGCATCGTCGGTGTCACCCAATTCAATCGGCTGGAATTCACCAAAGCCAGCGGCCATCAGACGTTGCGGCGGAACGGATTTGGTAACGAGGTATTGAACCACGGAGATGGCGCGGGCGGCTGACAGCTCCCAATTCGATTTGAATTGCCCTGCTCCGCTCAGAGGTTTTTTATCGGTATGGCCATCAACCCTCAAAATCCATGGAATATCGGGGGGAATTTCGGCGTCCAATTGAACAAGAGCGGCCGCAAGCTTATCGAGTTCGACCTTACCCGCGGCGCTCAGCGCGGCTGATCCAACATCGAAGAACACTTCCGACTGGAACACAAACCGGTCGCCGACCACGCGAACATCGGCGCGGTTGCTCAAAATCTGTCGCAAGCGCCCGAAAAACTCGGAGCGATAGCGGGCCAATTCCTGTACCTTTTGAGCAAGCGCGACGTTGAGGCGGGAGCCAAGATCCGCAATCCGCGCTTGGCTTTCCTTGTCGCGTTGTTCAGAGGCATTAAGCGCCTCCTCCAATGCCGCCAACTGCCGACGCAGCGCATTAATTTGCTGGTTCAACGCTTCCACTTGCGCCAAAGCGCGGGCTGAAATCTGCTTTTGGGCATCCAACGTCTTATTCAGCGCACCGACTTCTGTTCCCGTATCCAAGGGAACACTATCGGCGCCTCCAAGCTGGTTTTTCAGCTGATCGCGCTCCAACTGGGTAGCCATCAAATTGGAGCCGAGAAGGGCCAAATTATCCTCAAGACTCTTTCGATTGACGCGTTCAAGCGCCAAAAGATCGGTCAATTCGGAAATTTGCCGGTTGAGTTTTAAGAGCGCAGCATCTTTATCGGTTACTTGCTGGCTTAAGAAAAACTGCGCCACCATAAAAACGGTAAGCAGAAAAACGATCGACAAGACAAGCGTCGACAGGGCATCGACGAAGCCCGGCCAGTAATCAATCACGCGTTGGTTGCGACCCGGACGGGCCATGATCAGCCTTGCCTCTTTTCAAGCAGCAGGGCTTCCAAAACGGCCTTAAGCTCCGATTCACGCTGTGCCTGCGCTTCGACCCAATCCCTGATCAATTGCTGCTCAGACCGCATCGAGGTAACGAGCGACTGGATACCGGAGGCGAGATTTTCAATCGCCGCCACATTGGCCGCCTGCCAGCTAGGCTCAACCGTTCCACCCAACGCTTTGCCCGAAGCACTAACCCCAGACGTCAATGGCATAGCGAGATTTGGCCCAGCCTGCTCGGGCCCTGCAATCCCAGCGAGCCAGTTCTCAAGTTGCTCGTAGAATTGATTTTGAGCCTGTCCAGCCTGCAAATCGAGAAAGCCCAAGATCAGCGAGCCGGCGAGACCAAAAAGCGATGAGGAAAAGGAGATGCCCATGCCGCTCAAAGGAGCCGCTAAGCCGGACTTAAGCTCTTCGAACATCAGCGCGGCGTCTGATCCCGCCTTCATCGACTGAATGACCTTACCCACCGAACCAACAGTGTCCAACAAGCCCCAGAACGTACCAAGAAGCCCAAGAAACACCAAAAGGCCCGTTAGATAACGGCCTGTATCGCGGGCCTCATCCAACCGGAGGCCAATCGTATCCAAAATAGCGCGCAGCGAGAGCGGCGACAGCGCCTCGCGCCTTTGCCGACCCGCCAGCATTTTGGCCATCGGCAGCAAGAGCAGCGGCTCGCGTTCGATCACGACGCCGCTATCGCTTTCCAAAAACGCATTGGCCCAACGAACCTCGCGGAAAAGGCGCATAACGCCGCGAAATGCGAGCACGATGCCAATCAGCAAGACGCCAAGAATGAGCGCATTCAGCGGCGGATTGGCGTTAAAGGCCTGTATAATCGACCGATAGAGGATAAAAGCAATCAATGCGCCGAGCACTAAGAAGACGGCCATCCGAAAGAGATATGCCGTCGGCTTTGTCAGCGGCTGCGCGTCCAAGTTCCGGGCCATCGAACCTCCCCTATCCAAGCGACTATTAGTTTCACCTCTTCTGTTCCACCATTCAAGAGCGAAACGCGGAATTATCTTAACCATCAAGCCGCCCGCGCGTCTTTAAGCGTCTTCGCCAGCAACGAATGAACCGACGCATTGGCGGCCAAGATCGAATTACCCGTAATCCTGTACTCATTACCTGTGACATCTGAAACAAAGCCACCTGCCTCGCGCACTAAGATGACGCCAGCGGCGATATCCCAGGAGGAAAGTCCGGTTTCCCAAAACCCATCAAGCCTTCCAGCGGCAACGTAAGCGAGGTCAAGAGCGGCTGAGCCCAGCCGGCGCACGCCCGCGGTTCTCGCCGTAACGTGGCCCATTTCCTTCATATAGGTCGGCAAATCGCGTTTTAAGGTGGATGGAATGCCCGTTCCTATCATGCAATCCATCAGATCAGAGCGGCCCGACACCCGCAACCGGCGATTGTTTAAAAAGGCACCCTTGCCCTTCTCGGCAATAAACAGCTCATCCTTAATCGGATCGTAGACGACGCCAGCCACCACTTGCCCATCACGCTCTAATCCGACTGAGACGGAAAAATGCGGCATGCCGTGTAAAAAATTCAACGTGCCATCGAGCGGATCGATGTGCCAACGATGCGAGGTATCCTTGCCCTCGATAACGCCGCCCTCTTCCATCACAAATCCGAAATCCGGGCGTGATTTCAACAGCGAGTCATGCAAAAGCGCCTCGGCCTTAAGATCGGCCTGCGAAACAAAATCGCCCGGTCCTTTGCGGGAGACTTGGAGGTTCTCGACCTCGCCGAAATCACGGCGCAGCCCTTTGGCGGCCTTCATCACAGCGTCAACCATCACAGTCATCAGCGGAGAGCGTATCATGGTCGGGCCTTTCAATCAGCGAAGCGGCAGTTGGGAAGAAACACGCCGCCTTAGGAAGTTCAGCATCAACAACGGCAAAGCCGATGCGTCAAGGTTGAATAATATCAGGGGCGTTGCGGAGCGGGCGTTTGAGCAATCACCGCCAGCGCCTGACGCACACCTTCTGCTGGTCCTTCAGAATGGGCGAAGACCGCATCACCTAACCCGATAAACTCCGCACCCGTTGCCACCAAAGGGGCAATATGGGCAGCTTCGCTCGCAAACGCGACGCACGGCGTATTGAAAAGCTCCGCCCACCATTCGGCACGCTCAATCACCATCGATAAAGTGGGTAGCGATCCATCAGGCCGAGGCTCGCCAAACATGACGTAATCAGCACCGAGTTCCGCCACTTCCATAGCATCGTGTCGAGCCTTTAAGCCGCCAACCCCCGCACTCCGGTCAATCCGGTGCATGGAATTGACCGCATCAACGGCGCGTACCGAAGATGAGAGGTGGACGCCATCGGCGCCTGCGCGCGCGACAAGCTCAAGTGCATCAGCCAGCAGCAGCACGGCACCACCGCCTTGCACAATCGGCGCAATCACTTTCGCAAAATTGATCTGCGAACGCTCATCGCCTTCGGGCAGGGTCACGATGACCGCGTCGATACGCCCGCCTTCAAAGGCCGAGGCAAGCGACTGTGACAAAATTTCCGGGTTCTCCTCGCGTGGCGCGAAGAGAACAAGACGAGCCGTATAGGTCATTACGCTACTTTCTCTACTGTTACAGCAAACTCACCCGAAGGTCGGATCAAGCTTGCCCGATGCATAGAGCTTGGCCATTTCGGCCAAAGTATGAACCTTACCTATTTTGGAGGCCTTACCGGCGGTCCCAAATTCTTCAAACCGCTGCTTCACGAGCTTGGTCATCGCATCCATCGCAGGCTTCAGATATTTGCGCGGATCAAATTCACCGGGATTTTCAGATAACACTTTACGAATTTGCCCCGTCATCGCCATGCGGTTATCGGTGTCGATATTGACCTTACGCACGCCATTTTTAATGCCGCGTTGAATTTCTTCCACCGGAACACCCCATGTTTGCGGCATTTCACCGCCATAGGCATTGATAATATCCTGCAAATCCTGCGGCACGGAAGAGGAGCCATGCATAACAAGGTGGGTATTGGGCAACAAGCGATGAATTTCTTCAATCACATGCATCGCCAAAATCGCGCCATCCGGCTTGCGCGTAAATTTATACGCGCCATGCGAGGTTCCCATCGCAATGGCTAACGCATCGACCTTAGTCGCGCGCACGAAATCAACGGCCTCTTTCGGGTTGGTCAGCAACTGGTCATGCGAGAGCGTGCCCTCAAAGCCGTGACCATCTTCCTTTTCGCCTTGGCCGGTTTCAAGCGAACCCAACACGCCAAGCTCACCCTCCACCGAAATGCCGCCGAGATGCGCCATATCGGTAACCGTCTTGGTGACACCAAGATTGTAATCCCAATCGCCCGGAGTCTTGCCGTCATCCTTCAACGAGCCATCCATCATCACCGAGGTGAAGCCTGCTTGGATTGCGGTCATGCAGGTCGCGGGATTATTGCCATGGTCAAGATGGACGCAGATTGGAATCTGCGGATAAATTTCCGTCAGCGCATCCATCATATGCTTAAGCATAATGTCATTCGCATAGGAGCGAGCGCCGCGCGAGGCTTGGATGATGACGGGTGCATCAGCCGCCGCCGCAGCGTTCATAACAGCGAGCGCGCCTTCCATATTGTTGATGTTAAAGGCAGGGACGCCATAGCTATGCTCGGCAGCATGATCGAGCAATTGTCTCATGGTAATGCGTGGCATGCTCTCGTCTCCTTTAAATCTTCTTTATCATTCAAAATGGATTGGCTTACTTACGCCGCAACGCGTCAACACCCGGCAAAGGCTTGCCTTCAAGCCATTCGAGGAACGCGCCACCTGCCGTTGAAACATAGGTAAAATCGTCCGCTGCACCCGCGTGGTTCAACGCCGATACCGTATCGCCACCGCCCGCTACCGAAAGGAGCTTGCCTGCCTTGGTAAGCCGAGCAGCTTCTTTCGCGACCGCATTGGTGCCAGCGTCAAATGGCTCCAGTTCAAAAGCACCAAAGGGGCCGTTCCACACCAAGGTCTTGGCAGTAGCAAGCTTCGCGGCAACCGCCTGTATCGAAGCGGGGCCAATATCAAGGATCATATCCTCAGGCCCAACCGCATCAACAGACACAACCTTATTGGCGGCATGCGCTTTAAATTCGGAAGCGACCGTTGCATCAACGGGTAACACAATCTCGCAACCCGAAACTTTCGCCGTTTCAAGCACGCCGCGCGCGGTATCGAGCAAATCATGCTCGCAGAGCGACTTGCCAACTGCTTTACCAAGTGCTGCAAGAAACGTATTGGCCATGCCGCCGCCGATCACCAGAATATCGACTTTCTTGACGAGATTACCAAGCAATTCGAGTTTAGAGGAAACCTTAGCACCACCCACAACCGCAAGCACGGGGCGCTCGGGTTGCTCAAGTGCTTTGGCGAGCGCTTCAATCTCCGCCTGCATGGTGCGACCCGCATAGGCGGGCAACACTTTAGCGAGACCTTCGGTTGAGGCATGAGCACGATGCGCGGCTGAGAACGCGTCATTCACATAAAGATCACCATTTGCCGCGAGTGCTGCGACAAAAGCTGGATCGTTCTTTTCCTCTTCCCCGTGGAAGCGCGTGTTTTCAAGGCAAACAATGTCACCATTTTTCATGGCATCGACGGCAGCTTTCGCGGCGTCTCCAACACAATCCGAGGCAAAGCCAACCGGGCGGCTAATCCGCTTGGAAAGCTCAACGGCGACAGGCGCCAACGACTCTTTGGGATCAACCCCTTTAGGCCGACCAAAATGGGCCAGCAAAATCACCTTGCCGCCTTTATCCGCAATCTCGCGAAGGGTAGGCAGAATGCGGTCGATGCGGGTGGTGTCGGATACACGACCCTCTTCCATCGGCACGTTGAGATCAACCCGAACAAGAACGCGCTTGCCCGAGACGGATGCATCATCGAGGGTTTTGAAGAGGGTCATTTGCTTGGAGCTGTTAGCGAGATTGGGGCAGAAACGGTTTTTTGGCCGAGAAAGTTATTCGTCGCATATACGAGAGATGCCACGCCGAAAAGCAGAGCAGCGAGAATGCTAATGATCTGCCACGTCGTTGGAATGAGCGTCAACCTGCCATCTAGGCGCGCCACGCTTTCCCGAACAGCGGCGATATCTGAAACAGTGGCGACGTGAGAGAGCTTTTCCTCCATTCGCGCAAAACCAGTTTCCAAACGCGAAAGCGAGGCTTTGACCTCTTTTATATCGGCTTCGAGCGTTTCAACGCGTCTTTCCAGCATTGGATCCTCCGGACCTGAGCCGCCACCACTATCGCGCCGCCCGCTATGTTCTCCTGGAAATGGAAAGATATTACTCATCCACGTCCACTCCATAGGCTGTCGGCATTGCACCGTTTAGAACGGCCTCACTGAATTGTTCCACATATCCGCAAGTCGTGCATAAAAGTGTAACAAGCAATTGTTGGACCGCACTCGGGGAATCATCATCCCAAAATGGTTTATCGTCGGAACGAGCATATATTCTCGACCGTTCTATGTTAGTCCTATAACCTAAATCCGGTTCTTCTATCAAAGCAAAGTCGCGGTTCCCGCACCCCGTGCAGGTCAATATCGGTGCCTTATGCTTGATGAGACGGGCGAGTGCCTTCGCTTTCTCGCCTTCTCGCACACGAATGACCAATGACACAGTTTTCTCCACTTCACTTAAAGTTCAATCAATTTCCCCATCGCAACGGCCGTATCCGCCATACGGTTCGAGAAACCCCATTCATTATCATACCACGACAAAATAGACACAAAAGTGCCGTCCATCACCTTGGTCTGGTCCATATGGAAGATGGAGGAATGGGAATCATGGTTGAAGTCGATCGAGACATTGGCGGCATTGGTATAGCCGAGAATACCCTTTAAGCGACCATCCGCCGCGGCCTTAATGGCTGCGTTAATTTCGTCCTTCGTGCTCGAACGCTTGGCGATGAACTTCAAATCGACCACCGAAACATTCGGCGTCGGTACGCGGATCGCGGCACCATCAAGTTTGCCGTTTAATTCTGGTAGAACAAGACCAACAGCCTTCGCTGCACCCGTTGACGTTGGAATCATCGAAAGCGCCGCAGCGCGGCCGCGATAGAGATCCTTGTGCATGGTGTCGAGCGTCGGCTGATCACCCGTGTAAGAGTGGATCGTCGTCATCATGCCCTTCTCGATGCCAACGAGCTCGTTAAGAACTTGAGCCACGGGCGAGAGGCAATTGGTCGTGCAGGACGCGTTCGAAACGACGAGATGATCTTTCGTGAGCTTCTGGTGATTGACGCCGTAAACAACGGTCAGATCGGCACCATCCGCAGGAGCGGAGACGAGCACGCGCTTGGCACCCGCTGTCAGATGGGCGGAAGCCTTATCCTTAGCAGTAAAAATTCCCGTGCATTCAAGCGCGATATCAACGCCTAGATCCTTGTGCGGCAATTGGGCAGGATCGCGGACAGCGGTGACCTTTATCGGACCACGGCCTACATTGATTGTATCGCCTTCGACCGTCACGGTGCCAGGAAAACGACCATGCACCGAGTCAAACCGAAAGAGATGCGCATTGGTCTCAACAGGACCCAGATCATTGATGGCCACCACTTCAATGTCGGTACGGCCCGACTCGATAATTGCACGAAGGACGTTACGGCCAATACGACCAAACCCATTGATTGCAACGCGAACTGCCATGCTAGTCTCCTGTCTTTCGATCCAAAATTTTAAATTTCAAAGAAGAGGCCTTTAGCCGAAACGTTTAAGGGCACCCTCGACAATGGCTTCCGCTGTTATTCCAAAATGCGCGTAGAGCTCTTTATAAGGCGCACTGGCGCCGAAGCTGTTCATACCAACGAAAATACCATCATTGCCGATCAAAGAATCCCAGCCTTGGCGAACGGCGGCTTCAACCGCTACCTTAACCTTAGCAGTTCCGATGACGGTTGCACGATAGGTATCATCCTGACGGGCAAATAGTTCAAAGCTTGGCACCGATACCACACGGGCTTTCACGCCCTTCTCGGTTAGAGACTTTTGCGCAGCAACCGCAATCTCTACTTCCGAACCCGTTGCGAAGATGGACACTTGCGCTTCACCATTCGCGGCCACCAATTCATACGCACCACGGGCTGATTTATTCTCGCTTTGCGTTCCCAAACGCACCTGCGGCAGGTTCTGACGCGTCAGCGCCAAAATACTCGGCGTGGAAGTTTCCTTCAGCGCCAATTCCCAGCATTCGAGCGTTTCAACAACGTCAGCCGGACGGAACACATTCAGGTTAGGCATCGCGCGAAGGGAAGCCAAATGCTCTATCGGTTGATGGGTCGGGCCATCTTCACCCAAACCAATCGAGTCATGCGTCATGACTTGAATGGTCCGAATGCCCATCAAAGCAGCAAGCCTAATCGACGGGCGGCAATAATCGGTGAACACCATAAAGGTCGCACCCGATGGAATAATGCCACCATGCAACGCCATACCATTCATCGCCGCGGCCATGCCGTGTTCACGAATGCCGTAATGAATATAGCGGCCCGCGAAATTGCCCGGTGACATCGCTGTTAAGTTCTTCGTCTTCGTATTGTTCGATGGCGTCAAATCCGCCGAACCAAGCACCAATTCAGGAACGGCTTCGGTAATGACTTCCAAAGCCATTTCGGACGCTTTACGCGTTGCGACCGTTTGCGGCTCGGCGGCCAATTTCGCCTTAAAACCTGCAATGGCTGCGTCAAGCTTCGGCGAAACCTTACCTGCCATGCGGCGCGTGAATTCTTCCGCCTTTGGCGAAGCAGCAAGCCGCTTCTTCCACTCCGCATGCGCCCCATGCGAACGCTTAGCCGAGGAGCGCCAAGCATCCAACACATCAGAAGGAACATCAAACGGCTCTGCTGACAGACCAAGCGCTACCTTTGCGCCGGCGAGTTCTTCTGCTCCCAGCGGCTCGCCATGAGCCTTCGATGTGCCTGCGCGTTTTGGTGCGCCAAATCCGATCACCGTTTTGCACGCGATCATCGTAGGACGATCCGACGTGTGCGCTGCTTCAATCGCGGCCGCAATTGCATCTTGGTCATGGCCATCAACGGCAGCGGTTGCCCAACCTGCCGATTCAAAGCGCTTGCGCTGATCAACTGAGTCCGCAATCGAGAGCGGACCATCAATCGAAATGCCATTGTCGTCCCAGAGCACGATCAGACGGTTCAGCTTCAAATGTCCCGCCAGCGCGATGGCTTCCTGCGAGATTCCTTCCATAAGGTCACCGTCAGAGGCGAGCACATAGGTATAGTGATCGACAAGATCGGACGAGAACTCCGCATTCAAATGCCGCTCGGCGAGCGCAAAACCAACCGAAGTGGCCAGCCCCTGCCCCAATGGCCCGGTCGTCATCTCAACGCCTAGCGTATGGCCCACTTCAGGATGACCCGGTGTTTTGGAGCCCCATTGACGGAAATTTTTAAGCTCATCCAGCGTCATGCCGGTCGTACCGGTCAGATAAAGGATGGAATAAAGCAACATCGAGCCATGACCGGCCGAAAGGATAAAGCGATCCCGATCCGCCCAATGCGTGTCGGTCGGATCAAACTTCAAAAACCGCGTATAAAGGACAGTTGCGATGTCAGCGGCGCCCATTGGCAGGCCAGGATGACCGGATTTGGCCTTCTCCACCCCATCCATCGAAAGTCCGCGAATGGCATTGGCCATGCGGCGTGCAAGATCGCTCGTACCCATCATCTAATCCTTATGTAGAATGCGAGCGACTGATACCACCTCGCCTTTTCAAGTCAATGCACGGGGGGAATAGAGTTTCGCAAAATGGGTCGAAAAGCGGAAAATGTGGCCTTGTAGGGGCAATGAACCGGTTTACCGCCGCTTCAACTCAATCCCCTGCCCTGCATCGTCCGGCATAGGTAGCGACGCATGCTTGACGGCAATCGCCTCGATCCGCTCCCGAACTCCATCCGGAAAGGCCGCGATTTTTGGGCCTGATTGATCCACACTTGCCAATAATTGCTCGCATGTCGCAAGCAGAGTGCCGTCAACGCCGTGCCGGAGCCATTGATAGAGCCGGATGCGTTTGGCATCCATTTCTAAAATCTGTCCCGTAACCGTTAGCGGCGCACCCTCTTTTACCTCTTGGTGATACCGCATCTGCATGGCAAGCGTGAAAAGCGTGTGGTTGGTTTCAGCTCGTCCCGCTTTGTCAAGGCCAACACTGACCATCAAGGCGTCAATGGCGCGCGAAAACGGGATCGCATAGGCCGCGTCATTCATATGGCCATTATAATCGACCCATTCGGGCAAAACCGTTGCGTCGTAAAGGTGAAGCGGTAGAGACATTAGATATGATCCGGGCGGCCTTCGGCCTCGGGCCAATAGTTTTTGACGAGTTTCAACAAATCATTGAGGAACGCATCGCGGCGGCGCTCCAGCTCTTTCACCGAGCGGCCTGCCGCCTGATGCTCGCAGCCATCGACGATCTTGTCGATGATTTCGTCGTTAAGTTCCGGCGCTGGCGTATAGGAATAGGGCATTTTGAGCGCTGGTCCAAACTGGTGCATGAAATGACGCATTCCCGCGTCGCCTCCGGCCAACTGGAAGGTGAGGAAGGTACCCATGAGCGACCAGCGCAAGCCGCAGCCATAAACAACCGCCGCGTCGATTTCTTCCGTGGTCGCGACGTCTTCCTTGATCAACCAAAGCGCCTCGCGCCACAAAGCTTCCATCAAACGGTCGGCGATAAAGCCTTCAATTTCTTTCCGAACATGCAGCGGCCGCATTCCAATCCGGCGGTAAAAGGTCTTTGCGGCCTCCACAGCCTCGGCCGACGTCTTTAGGCCAGCCACAATCTCGACCAGCGGCAAAAGATAGACCGGGTTAAACGGATGGCCGACCACAATACGATCTGGATTGGTGCATTTTGATTGCAGACTTGTCGGCAGAAGATAGGAGGTTGAGGAAGCAATCACGACGCCGGGCTTAGCCACAAAATCAATCTCCGCCAACAGCTTCTGTTTAAGTTCCTCCCGCTCTGGCGCGTTTTCCTGCACGAAATCGGCGTTTTTTACCGCCTCGGCAACGGAGCTGACATAAGTCAGCCGCGACTGGCTGGCACCTTCCGCAAGTCCCGCGGTTTCAAGGGCGGGCCAAGCATTGGCAATCGCTGCGCGGATTTTTGCTTCACCATCGGGAGCTGGATCAAAGGCGACCACATCAAGCCCATGGGCAAGACACCGCGCTGCCCAGCCGGAGCCGATAACACCTGAGCCAATAATGGCAACGGTTTGGATGGATGAGGACATAGCGCTTGCTCCCTAACTGTCATGTGCGTGTTAACGGCCAATAAAGCGTAAAGCGGGGGTGGAGGGAAGTCCGGTTGCGACCGCCAATGGCCACGAGGCGGCATGTCGCGAGCGGAATGTGCTATGTCTCTTTCCGACGCGCGTACATGGCCCGACTCAGTTTAAGTAACAAATCTTGCCGTCGCTTGAACCTGAAACGCCATTCGATGACCGCCATATCCCATTTGGAAGACTCCACTCGCTTAGCCCGGCGCACCCGCTGGCGGGGCATCGCCTATGTGGCGATTGCGGCTTTGATGTGGAGCACGGCGGGCATCTGGGTACGGTATCTCACCTTGGACATCTGGACCATTCAGGCCGGAAGGGCCTTTTGCGGCGCGCTTTCGCTGTTTATCTATTTGCTTATCCAAGAACGCCGCGGAGTTCTCGCGCCCTTCCGGACGATCAATTTGGCAGGCTATATTATGGTGCCCATTAACGCTCTGGGCATGGCAGGTTATATGTTGGCGCTGCATTGGACCACGGTGGCCGATGTGATGATCGTCTACACGACGCTGCCCTTCGTTGTGGCGCTTGTAGGGTGGATCTGGATGCGCGAGCGCGTCAAAATGCGCACGCTGTTTGCCAGCGCCATCGCGCTTTCAGGCGTTACTTTCATGGTGGGCGGTTCGTACCAAACAGGCACTGTAAAGGGTGATCTGGCGGCCTTTGCCATGGTGGTAAGCTTTGCCGCGCTGGTTATTCTCTCCCGGCGCTACCCAAAAATGTCGATGCCTGCCCATTCGGTTTTATCGGGTCTTATGTGCGCGGCAGTCGCTTGGCCTATGGCAGATTTTTCGACCGTTACTTTGAACGACGCACTTCTTTTAATGATTTTAGGCTCCATCACCATCGGGGTAGCCAATGTCATGTATATGCGCGGCGTGGCTCTCATTCCACCCGCAGAAGCGGGGTTGATCGGCCTGCTCGACACGATCATCGCGCCACTTTGGGTGTTCTGGATTTTCAACGAGCGCCCCGCCGAAGGAGCCTTAATCGGCGGTGTTATTGTTTTAGGCGCTGTGGTGTTTCAGATTTTGGGGGAGGGGAAGAAGGCTGTTAGGGACTAAATAGTGCCTTTTCAATCCATCAGTGCGCTTCCGACGCTGGGAGGTTCAAATGTTGTTCGACCCTACGAAGGCGCTCCTCAAATTCACTCATCAAAATCCCATGGCCGACGGCAGACGAGTGATATTCCATAACGGAGCGGCGGAGGCCGACGATTTGCTCACTCAGTTTCTTTTCCAAGTCGACCACATCGGAAGCCACATCGGCAAAACCGCTTTTCATTTCGGATCGAATATCGGCTAATCCTCTGTTAAACTCGGATTTAGTTGCCATGGTTGCACGTATATCTTTGATATCGGTGCGTATGTCGTTCATCTCGCCCCGCATCTCGCACAAGAGGGAAAGAACCAGATTGTCAGGTTCTGCCATTGTTTAAGATCCTCGCCCGCTCGATAAATTTCGTCTGAAAAACCATCTGAATGAAATAAACACACTCAAGACTATAACAAATTAGTACATTCATACAATGAATTATGCAAAAAAATCGGCATAGAATGTAGCAAAACCTACCTCCCCTTCCACTCCGGCTTCCGCTTTTCCGCAAACGCGTTAGGACCTTCCAAAGCATCCTCGGATCGGAGCATCGCGTCATAAGCGGGGATCGCGCCTGAGCGCATCAGCCGGTAGCCTTCTTTCACGTCAAGTGGCAGCGTCGCCTTTATGACCGCTTTAATCGCCTTAAGCGCCAATGGCGCGTTCGCGGCAATCATCTGAGCCATCGCACGGGCCTCGGTCATTAATTCGGCTTTTGGGACGACTTTGTTGATGAGCCCCCACCGCAGCGCCTCTTCCGGCCCCATGCGGCGGGCGGTCATCAGCATTTCCATCGCAATCGGGAGAGGCAAACGTTTAGGAAGCCGCAAAGCGCCACCCGAATCGGCCATGATGCCTAAGGTGACTTCGGGTAGAGCGAATTCGGCTGTATCCGCCACTATAACAAGATCAGCGGCGAGCGCCAACTCGAACCCACCGCCAAAAGCCAAGCCATTCACCGCAGCGATAACCGGCTTATCGAGGTCCCAGAGTTCAGTGAGGCCCGCAAAGCCGCCAAGGCCATGATCGGCATCGACCGCCTCACCTTCTGCGCCCGCTTTCAAATCCCATCCAGCGGAGAAGAAACGTCCCTCGCCACCGGTGAGAATAGCAACCGACAAGCTGCGGTCATCGCGGAATTCGGCAAAGGCCGCATAAAGCGCTTGGCTGGTCGCTACATTGATCGCGTTGGCTTTGGGACGGTCGAGCGTAATTTCAAACACGGCACCATCGCGGCGGGTGAGGACAGGACTGGTCATTGGGCTTTTCCCTCAGTGACGCGGATCATGGCATCCACGGCTACCGCGCCATGCTCGAGAACAAGGATGGGGTTCGCATCGAGTTCGATGATCGTATCGCGATGGGCTTCCGCAAACGAAGCTACCGCCATAATCGCATCGATCGCGGCGCTTCGGTCACCTTTTGGCCTGCCCCTAAACCCTTCAACGAGATGGGCGAGCTTTAATCCGTCAAAGGCGCGCTCAACCTCTTGCCGGTTGACGGGGAGCAAAAGCGAGACTGCGTCTTGCAAGAGTTCAACCAAAATGCCGCCCGAGCCAAAGGTCAAAGTGGGCCCGAACAGGGGATCGCGCGTAATACCCACAATCATCTCGGCGACGACACCTGTTTGCATCGCTTCAACGAGAAAGCGGTCGGAGAGATGAGCCATTGAAGCGGCTGCCTCTTTCGCAGTTTCGCGGGATTTTAGATTGAGCTTAACGGCACCTGCTTCGGTTTTGTGCGCGATTGTGTCCGAGACGGCTTTGACAACGACCGGATAGCCGATGCGGTCGGCGGCAGCGGCTACCTGATCAAGCGCCACGACTTCACCCTTAGGCACCGTGAGGCCGAACCCTTTCAACGCGGCTTTGCCGGTGGGTTCGTCGAGTATGAAAATCGATGGGCGTTGATTCCCCCCTCCCTTACCCTCCCCCTCAAGGGGGGAGGGCGATGTCTTGGTTGGTATTTGACCAGGAATTACCTCGTCGTTTGGAGAGAAGGTCGGTTTGCTTGACTCTTGATCGCTTGCTCTTCCCCTCCCCCCTTGAGGGGGAGGGCTAGGGAGGGGGGCGACCCCAATCACCTTCGCATTCCTTAAGGCTTTCGCATGCGGTCGGACCCTTGCTTGCC
Organism: Hyphomicrobiales bacterium; assembly: GCA_947374125.1. Taxonomy (GTDB): domain Bacteria; phylum Pseudomonadota; class Alphaproteobacteria; order Rhizobiales; family Beijerinckiaceae; genus CAIUPE01. Next base: position 15,387 of record CANCAR010000037.1, read on the forward strand.
CCATATCGGCAGCAATGCGGATCGCCTCCATGCATTCGCTGATCCCCTGCATCGGGGCGATGCCCGAAGCGATCATGCGATGACCAATGGTCTCAGGCAGCGATTCAGGCATCGAGGCGACTAAGGCGGCTTTAGCACCCGTTGCCTTCTGGGCTGCCTCAAAGGCCGCTAAGGTTGCTTCCCAGCTCGACGCATCGCACCGGTCACTGCGTGGGAAATCGAGAACCAACAGGTTAATCGCATAGCCTGCGCCCAACATGGCAGAGAAGGTCGCGGTAGAGGCTTCAAGATTGCCCCAAACATAGGTGTGATAATCGAGCGGATTGGCCAGCGGCACTTTCGGGCCAAGGGCTTCTAAAAGTTTGACTTCCGCCTCTTGGGGCAAAGGTGGGGTTGGCAACCCCGCGTCAGAGGCTAAATCAGCGACAAGACCCGCCTCGCCGCCCGAACAGCTCATCGATGAGACCGTATTGCCCAATAGCGGACCATGCACGTGCAGAAGTTTAAGCGTTTCAAGAAACACCGACACGTCTTTGGCACGGCCAATGCCGTAGCGTTTAAAGAGCGCGTCAAACAGCGCATCCGAACCTGCTAGCGAGGACGTATGCGACATCGTTAACGCAGCACCTGCCTCCGAACGACCGGTTTTAATGACCACAATCGGCACCCCTTTATCGAGTGCGCGAAGAGCGGCATGGGAAAAGCGCTCCACATCATCGAGTCCTTCCATATGCAAACCAATAGCGGTGACGCGATCATCATCAAGCAACGTGTCGATCATCTCGCCCAAATCACCTTTGGCCTTGTTGCCCGCCGAAATGAGGTAAGCGAGCGGCAGGCTGCGCGCCTGCATGGTGAGGTTTAAGCCAATATTGCCCGATTGCGTGATGATGGCTACGCCGCGTTCAACGGCCAAGCCGCCATGCTGATCGGGCCAAAGGGCTGCCCCATCAAGATAGTTCAACAGTCCATAGCAATTGGGACCAAGAAGGGCCATGTCGCCTGATGCTGCAACAAGCCTATCCTGCATCGCCGCCCCCTCGGGGCCCACTTCGGCAAAGCCAGACGCATAACATACCGCACCACCCGCCCCCATT